>CAZION010000055.1:0-36097 GCA_964540865.1 uncultured Victivallis sp. | reverse complement strand
CGACAATCGTGGGAGGAAGTACATTATCATAAAAAAATCCCCAGGAATCGTTGCCGTCCCCCTGTACCACGTATTCATTATAATCCTGGGCGTACATTATGAAACCGCCAAGCCCGTTCTGCTTTAAATTGTTCATGCACGTGGAGGCTTTCGCCATGGCCTTTGCGCTGTTCAGCGCCGGCAAAAGCATCGCCGCCAGAATCGCGATGATCGCAATTACAACGAGAAGTTCAATGAGGGTGAATCCATTGCGTTTACTTGCTTTCATCTGATGTCTCCTATTTATTTCTTTTTAAAATTCTTTTCTTTTCTTCCCTGTCCAGGCGCGGAACAGGATTGCCTCACAAGCAGCGAGCTTTTCAAAGTCACGCTATCAACGTCTTTTCCGGTGTTGATTCTGGAGAAGAGCATTTCAACCGCTTTACCTCCCATATCGTAATATGGGATTTTCACTGTGGTCAGCGGCGGGGTGTAGAGCTCAACTCCGGGAATGTCGTCGAATCCGGCTATTGATATGTCCGCGGGAACTTCTAGTCCGGCATCACGGGCCGCCCTGATGGCGCCAGCCGCTTTGATATCGGTGTCTGAGAACACTGCTGACGGCGGATCAGGCAGGGAGAGCAGACGTCTCATCGCATGATAACCGTCCTCCTCGTAGCCAACAAGTCCTCTTATGATATACTCATCCTTTTCAGAAATGTTGTGGGACTTGAGCCCGATCTGATATCCGGCAAACCTGTCAGCATGATGGGCGGGAGTGTTTCCGCCGATGAATCCGATTTTCGTATGCCCCAAATCCCTGATCAGATATGACATGAGGTCATATGTCCCCAGCACCATTTCCCATGATACCGAATTGGCTCTAAAGACAGGATCCCGGTCACGCCTGTGATTTATCAATGCATACGGGCATCCGGAAGTGCGAAGCCTGGTGACAGTTTCCGCGTCCGGATTATATATGATGGAAATTATTTTTTCTCCCTTTCCAATTTTTTCAAAAATTTCAGGGATGGATGTGATTTTCACCGGACCGTTATAAGTGTTGATAATCCCTTTTTGAATTTGGTCGTAGAAAAACCAGGACAGAGGGGCTGCTGCTTTCACACTGTCAATAGCCTCTGCCGCCAAGTATAATGTCTCACGGGTGGCTGGTCTTCCCTGCTCAGCATTTTGAACACCGTATCCGGTAACAAAGGTGCCATGTCCTCTGACGCGCCTTACGAATCCCTCTTTTTCCATTTCTTTAAGGGCTCGTGATACAGTGGCATAGCTGAGCTTAAACCTGTCCATCAGCCCCAGCTCCGTGCATAAGGCATCGCCGGCTTTAAACTTGCCAGATTGGATTTCTGATATGAGATGCGCCTTGAGCTGAGCGTATTTGCATAAACCGTTATTTTTAATTGTCAGCATCATAACCTCTATATATATCTATTTATAGATGTTATTATAATATAAAAAATATATTTGTCAATACAATATTGATAAAATATTTCGAAACAAAAGGTCTACTATGTATATGAACAAGCATTCTAAATCAACAATTAATTATTAGATGTATGATACATCTATTTAAATATGGTGGCCCTTTACCTATCATGAACTTGTCGAATGAGCCCGTCATCTTGTCGGGCTAAAACCCAACCTACTTTTGAGGAAAGTTTCAGGAGAGACAGTTCTGAAACCAAAAGAACAGGGCCAGTTGCAAAATTTTGCAACTGGCCCTGTTTTAAATATCTCAGTTACTTGTATTCGACGCCGGTTTCCGGGTCAAGGAGTTTGAACTCCTCAAGATGGAGGGCCGGGTCGGCGCGGAAATTGAGCTGTTTACCGTACATGTTTTCGAGGTCGTTTAGAAGAACGGCGTCCTCGTTTTTCAAACGTGCGAGAATGCTCGGATGCATGACGACCCTGACGGCAATGCCTTTTTCCCTCTTGTGCTTCTTCAGGACTTCCTGGAGACGGCGCTGGATTTCAACGCTCATGCTGAACGGGGATTTGACCTTTCCCCTGCCCTGGCAGTATGGACAGGCGTCGTAAACCGCATCGCTGAGGCTTTCATGTTCGCGCTGGCGAGTCATCTCCATCAGCCCGAATTTGCTTATCGGAAGGAGGCTTGTCTTGGCGCTGTCGTCAGCGACATTGTTTTTCATCTGCTTGAAAACGGCATCCCTGTCCTTTGCATAATCCATGTCTATGAAATCGATTACGACAAGACCGCCTACATTGCGCAGCCTGAGCTGCCTTGCTATCTCGTCGGCGGCTTCCAGGTTTGTCCTGAGAATTGTCTCCGGCTGAGCTTTGCCGCGGCTGCTTCCGGTGTTGATATCAATTGATATCAAAGCCTCTGTCTCATCGATGCATATGTAACCTCCTGAAGGAAGGCCTATCTGACGCTGGAATATCTCGTAAATCTGTTTTTCTATGCCATAGCTTTCGAACAGAGGAGTAGGCTTTTTATATAAAGTCGCTTTTCCGACCATCTGGGTGCCCGCAATTTTTGCCAAGAAGTCTTTTATATAGTTGTACGCATTCTCGTCATCAACAACTATCTCATCTATCTCCTCGGTAAGGAAATCCCGGAGTGTCCTCAGTATCAGATTGGGCTCCTCGTACACGATGCATGGGGCCTTAGGATTCTTCTGTACATCCTCGACACGTTTCCAGAGCTCAACCAGCATGTCAAGATCGCGTTTGAAGAAGATATCTTTCCTATCCTCACCGATTGTCCTGCATATGCAGCCCATGCCGTCCGGAATTTCCAGATCGTTCATGATTTTGCGCAGCCTGTCGCGTTCGGACGGATCCTCTATTTTTTTAGAAAGCCCGATATGGTCCGAGAAAGGAAGAAGCACTAGATAACGGCCTGGAATTGAAATATTCGTACTAACACGTGGCCCCTTGGTCCCGATGGGGCCTTTGGTCACCTGCACAAGGATTTCGGAGCCGGGTGCGAAGAGTTTCGGTATGTCTTCAACCCTTATCCTGCTGTTTCTGCGTTTCTTCTCAAGTTCGGCGAAACGTTTGGTGAATGCGCCACCGGACTGGTTTTTCTTACCCTGGCGGTTGTGGTGATGATCGCTTTTTATTTTCTCAATCATGTCATATGTGGCGGGAAGCATGTCCTTATAATGAAGGAATGCATTCTTGTCGCTGCCGATGTCGACAAAGGCAGCCTGGAGCGAATTTTCCAGATGTGTGATCTTTCCGAGGAAAACAGAGCCGGTAAGATGCTCCTCGCCTTTGCGTTCAATCTGGTACTCCTCGAGCTTGCCTTTATTTACAAGCGCAACTCTGGTCTCCAGCTTTTCACAGTTGATTACTAGGATTTTAGCCTTTTTTGTAGGCCGGAACAATTTCGTTAAAAAATTCATGTGATTTCCAATTTAGTATTTTCGATTTTCAATTTTCGACCCGGAACTGCTGATATGAGGAAGGATTTATAATTTTCTTCCATTCACCCGTTCCCAAGAGTCATCCCTTCCAAACCATGATAGCCCTGTACAAACTCAATTCCCGCCAT
Source organism: uncultured Victivallis sp. (assembly GCA_964540865.1). Taxonomy (GTDB): domain Bacteria; phylum Verrucomicrobiota; class Lentisphaeria; order Victivallales; family GWF2-50-93; genus GWF2-50-93. Next base: position 32,577 of record CAZION010000055.1, on the reverse strand, counting down.
TTCCCGTTTCCCTTCGGGAACCACTTTCTTAATGGAAAGCGCACCGCTGCCGCACGCAATTATGAGATCCTTGTTATCGGCCTTCAAAATCTGCCCCGGATTGCCGCAAATGTCAAGGCAAACCAGTTCGGTTACCGATATTCTCATTTTTCTGCCGGCGTGCGGAATTGAAAAGAAAATTCCGGGCCAGGGGTGGTAGGCCCTCAACATCCTTTCAATTTTCCGCGCCGGCTCCGACCAGCGGATTTCACCATGCTCCTTCTTTATTTTCCCCGCATGTGTCGCCCTCGAATCATCCTGCGTACTGGCTCTGAGTTCCCCTGAGGCTATCTTAAGGAGAACATCATCCAAATACCGCGAGGCAAGATCCCCGAGCGAATGCTCCAGCTCGTCAGCCTTCTGACCAGGGAGGATCTCATATTCGCAGACATGATAAACCGGCCCGGTATCCAGGCCCTTCTCCATCTGCATGAAACTCACACCGGTAATCCGGTCGCCGCCCAATATCGCCGCCTGAAGAGGGGAAGCGCCCCTGTATGCCGGCAGTATGGAGGCATGGAGATTGATGCAACCCAGACTGGGAAGAGACAGTATTTCCTGTTTCAGGATCTGTCCGAAGGATGAGACAAAAATCATGTCAGGGGAAAGTCCTCTGAGAAGCCCTATGAATTCGGGAGAGTTGACCGAATCCGGTTTGTCCGCTCTAAGGGATTGAGCTTCACACCACTCGCCTACAGGAGTCGGCCTGATATGCCTTTTCCTTCCGGCGGGTCTGTCCTGCTGGGTACCGATTCCGACAAGGGAAATATTCTGCGAAACTGCAAGACGGGAAAGCAGCGGAACAGCTATTCTGCCGGAACCAAGAAAATAAATTTTAAGTTTGTCACGATTCATCAATCCAGTAATCTAATCCCAAAAAGGAAAAAGAACATCTAGGATTTACTAAAACTTGGGATTTATAGTTTTTCAGGAAAATAATTTCATTATTTCCATGAAAAATTATTGATTAGCGGCATCCCCGAGTGCGACACCTGAGCATTTGAGTTCCAACATTCGTCTAACGCACCTTAAAATGTCAGCAACTGCAGATTCCGGTGTCTTGCCCTTTGGATGAATACTGCATACCGCAGTAGTGCACGAATGGTCCATATCAGGACTCCAGCGGTAATTTCCGTTCAAATCTCTTCCGTAAGTCAAATAAACTGAAAGCTGGTTCAATCCGGTTCCAGGCCTCTCTCCGATCAAGTGGATCAGGACTTCGGGTACGATGAGCTGTCCCACATGATAACCAGCACGCACCCGTCCGTTCTTGACGAGTATATCAGGTTCGCCTATGTATAAACCGCACCCCTTCAACGACCACTTCAGTCTTGGAAGAACGTTGCGAAGATTCTCATTGACCGAATTTGCGTTAAGCCCGTCTGAAATGACAAAATTAATCCGGGATGCGCCTTTGAGCCCGGAACAGAGCCTTTTCAAAGAAGCGATACCCTGAGGATTAATCAGCTCACCTGATGCAGGATGTGCAAGGTAGTCTTCCCTGTTTAACGCATTTGTCGTTACTTTAATATGATGCGGACAGCAGTCCCTTATGACGGCTGAATCAATCTTGCTGTAAAGGGCGTTTCTCGCATGCCTGTAAAGTGTTTCAATCCTTGTGGACACAGCCGGGGGGTCGGAAAAATCAACGCCTGTGCCGTAGCCGAGGTCACAACCCTTTTCGCCGAGGGATGCAACCTTCCTGAGACCTTCCATCCTGAGCTCGTCTAAATTCCGGGTATCTCCACCTTCCTTCATGTATCTCGCATAGAGGATCGCAGTCTTTTCAGGGGCGCCTGTTGCTTCGCTCCCGGCACTGATTACGCCAAGGTTGGAAAGCCTGACATGCATGGCACCTGCAATCCGCTTGTTTGCGGCTATCCTGAGACGCGGATGTTCACGGTATGACGTTGTAAGGTAACCAAGCATGGGATCAGCTTTACCGGCAACCGACATCAGGTAGGCAGGGGCGGCAATTTCGGCAATGGTTTCAGTCAGCCTCTGAAGCTCGAAGGGGTCAATACCCATATGAAAAGTCGAGCATACATCCAGACCAAAAGTCAATCCGTGAAGTTTCGCCATGACAGTATCTTCAAGGCAAGCCCTAGTAAGCTGCTGCCCGGTCCTGAATACTTCAGGACCTATAAAGCCGGCAACATCGTTGACAATCATCCATTTATCGCCACACTGCCTGCAGACATGCCTGGCAAGGCCATAACATCGTGCCTCTAGCGTAACCATGTCAACGCCTTCGGCCGCCCCGTTTGTCACCTCGGAGCCCTGTCCAGTTTCAAAATACAGGCCCTCGAAACCTTTCGATAGGTCGATAAGGCCGTCAACATCCAGCCCCAGCATTCCAACAAGGCCTTTTGAAGTTCCGGAAAGGCTCTGGAACCCGACGTCAACTTTCGTCATTGATCGAACTGTAGACTGTTTAATCATATCCGAAAGGACACAATAGCGGGTTGGAAGCTGCAATCGCTCGACAATGCTCTGCAAAAGCTTTTCCGTCCGGACTATTGTTTCGATATCGTCACTTGCCGGATTGAGTCCGATAATGACATCCCCGCAGCCGTAAGCAAGGCCTTCAAGAACCGATATCAGGATTTCCTCCTCGTCATCACCTGGGCTGTTAGGTTGTATACGGCTGCCCAAATGGTTTGAAGAACCAACTGCCACAAGGCCGTTCTTCATTCTTCCGGGGAGGATATTATATATGGAACGCGCTACCGTTGAAAGCTCGTTATTATTCATGATCTTGACAAGAGCCGCAATTGTCTCACTGGTCAGTCCATCAGAATACTTTTCAACCCATGAAGCGCAATTGGGGCTCAAGAGCATATGCTTCATTTCCCCTATCGTCATGCTGGATATCTCGTTAAGCAGTTGCCGGTTGATTGAGCGGAAAATCGCTTCAGTGACAGCATCTTCGACAAACACCAACCTCGAAATCGCGCCTATTTTCATCGCGGCAATTTCATCCTTTGCATCCTTTCTGACGGCTTCGTCAGAGGTTCCGCAGACAAGCAGGTCTCCCTCCTTGAATTCGTTGGCTCTGGCAAAAATGACTTTGATTTTTTCAATGTCCATATCGCTCCTTGATGTTTCCCCTTCCATTCCCTCTTGAAAATCCTTATCGACTGAGATGGAGAACGCCCTACCCTCTCTCATATACTCATGATGAACGCCTAATATAAAACTTAGGAGGCTCTTACGCCACAACCAGTTTTATGACCACTGAATACACTGAAATATAAACCACGAAACAAACTAACCACACGAAATAACACAATTGCCTCCATTTATTTGTGGTCAAACATGATATATCTTATTCTATATGAAAGGATAAATCATATGGAAACAGATGTAGCTCTTTCTCTAGGCGGCAACACCGGAGATGTTCCCCTGCACTTCCGCAGAGCCATGAGAAAGCTCCAAGATGGCGGCCTTCGCGAAATTCGCATTTCCTCACTCTACCTGACCGCGCCAGTCGGTTGCGCAAAAGGAACCCCGGGTTTCATAAATGCGGCTTTAACAGGAAAATGGAATAGTTCCCTGGACTCCCTCCACAGCCTCTGCATGAAAATTGAAATCGAGGAAGGCCGGCCGGCCAATCATGTGAAATACGCCTCCCGCACCCTGGATCTGGACATTGTCTTCTTCGGGGATACGGTTTATTCGGACAGCAGCCTGACGGTTCCGCACAGCGAGGCAAAAAAACGCCTATTCGTCCTGATCCCACTGTCGGAAATAGCCGGAAACATGATTTACCCCGGCAAGAAACTCTCCGTAGCCGAAATATTGGAAAAACAAGCGGTAACTGCTGAATATGGGAACATAATGAAGACAAGATTTTCTTTGAACTGACAGGTACTACTCCCGCCTCATATTCGCCGAACTGTTAAATCATTGATGAATCTACCGTAGTCATTTAGCCCGACAACAACAATGTCCCGAGTAAGCCATCGCAGGTGTTGTTTAAGCTCCTTCAGCAGCACATCCCTCTTGTTCTCTAGGCGTTCTGGCGGACGCCTTGCTGGAGTTGAGAGGTCTTCAAAAAAATAGATCACGCGTGGCGGATTCAATATCTTTTGATAGGATTTCTTGAAGAAGGTTTGTTCATTATTCGCAGCGAAATGGGAACCGCCGATTATTCCAGCAATCGTGTCACGTACCTTCATCGCAACATACATTGGAATATTTTCATACTTCGCCATTTTGGGAACAGAGAGGCTGAAATCTTTCACTTCCAGCATAAGTAATGGGGAGTTTTGGCAAAGGCACAGAAAATCAACAGCTCTCGTCTGGCTAATGTTCTTTTCAACCAGTGTTCTGTAGTAGGAGCCTTTTTTATCATATTTACAAACATTCCATGAACTGTTAAAAGTGAATTCCAGATTACCCTCTATTATGACTGTCATTCTGTGCATCCCCCTTCATGATTCTGACAATTTCATCCTGCTCTCGCTGATAATGCTTCGCGAACTCATCGAGTATCGGATTGCCATGCAGGTCGGCAAGCATCTCTCCGGATTGAACTTTTACAGGGTTATCCCCCTCCCGGTTCATAGTGAAAAAACGAATTGGAACACATGGCTTCTTTTTGTATTCGGCGGCAAGCGAGAGTTCACCTGTAAGGAGGTAATCATGAGTTGCGATGAATATCTGGACGCCAGTCTCCGCCAACGCCCGCAAAAATGACGCGATATATTTGATCAGACGTGGATTCAAATTCGACTCCGGCTCATCCCAGAACAGAACTGTATCATTATTTATGGAACCGTTGTTGATGAGATGAACAAGCGTCGCGATTTTTCGGTGTCCTTCAGCCAGCAGATGCGCTTCCAGATTTTTCCCGCCATCCGTGCTTTGCACATAGAAACGATCACCTTTCAATATGACTCGACCCTGCAGAAGACTTTCCAGTTCGAGATTCAAACTGGATAGCATGGCGTTCTTACCTTTGAGCGGAGCGGCGGCAAGCGCCCTGCAGGCATCATAGTAGGTCTGGTCAAACGCCAGTTCACGTTTCTCGTAGGACGCGGCAAAACCGGGATATATCGCCAACACTTCGTCCGGTGGAATAAAAATTCCCTTCGCATTCGGCAGTTGAGCAATGATTGAAGGATCGTAATTCTGGTATTTCTTGTCCGCGTAGATTCTGAAACTGACACTCTCCTGCGTATCTGATACTAGTTCAATGTCAGAAATCTTGCCAGTGCCACTCTCCCTCATCAATTGCCCTATATCTCCATTTTCCGGCTTGAACAATCCATTGAGGAGATTTAGGAAACGAATCTTCTCCTTGTCATCAACAAAACCATTTTTCTCGCCGGTAATCCATTGGGTCGCCGCATAGAGCAATTTCAAAAGGTGAGACTTCCCTGTACCATTGGCACCAATTATCACATTGACACCGCCGCAGAACTCTATGTCTTGTTTCTTAAAAACAGTAAAATTCCCGATGTTGCATTTTCTGATCTTCATCACACTACCTCCATTATTTTCAAGCACTATCCCTGAAGTGGAATCCATTCCGGCAAATCAATTTGGAAGATTTTCATGCCCAATCGCACCCTTAGCAAACTAATTGATAAGATTCATGATTTTCATGACATTGAAAGGTAGTCAAAGAATGGAAAGGTGTCAAGGATTAACAGAATAAAAATTCAATCATCAAGACGATTAATGCCACGATTCCTGTTCCAACCACCCATTTTGGATGGTATACGAAAGTTCAGAGGCAAATGGGAACTCGGGATGATTGAGAAGAAAGGTGGAAGCGGACTCCTTCGCTTTTAACGATAAAGGTTTCAGACAGGTTTGAAGACGTTGGAGTTCCGGCAGATTGCATCGCCACAAGCTCAATGGATGAATACGGTTTAAGATATCCGCAATACGCAAACCATCTAAGTCGCTGTCGCCCCAATGCCGTGCAGGTAAATTCAATAGGCGTAACAATCGCATAAGTTCCAAAACAACGGCATTCGGGTAGCCTTCCGTATAAATAATGATACCATGTTCACGTTGTAGTGACAGACGGCAGAATGGCGATTCATTTTCACAGGTAATGATTGGAATCGTGATGTTTTTCAAGTCCATGCGAAGTTCGCAACGTTCAATGCCAGCAATATTTCCCTGGGATAATGTGGCGGTTTCTCCACATTCCCATAACTGATAGATCCAATCAAATTCCTTGCCATTTTTCCAATACACCAAAGGGCCAAAGATAGTGACTTTGATGGCACTTGGGTTATTGACCACATTTCGGCGGCGCCAAGCTTCTGCTCGGGAAATGGAATCTTGGTTAGTATTCGAATTATCAAGTAGGGAGAGAAACTCTCCAGCGATAGTTTGTAGCTCTCCACCTCGTAAAATCTTGCTGTCTCCAAAAAGGCGTGCACCAAGATCAGAAAAAGTCACGGCATCATGGGGTTCTTCCAGATATTTAACTATGCGAAAAGCTCTTTCCAACAGTTCCTGTACAGTGGATGCTCCATCCTTGGCTACTCGCTTTTTCCAATATTCACTGCGATTAGCCTGTGCTTCATGTAGAAACATAAAAGAAGGAAACTGTTGACACAACCGCGCAAGCAACATGTTTGTATCATTTTCGGACTCAAGCCGTTGTGCCGGGCGGTTTTCACGTGGAATACCTACAGCCGTATAAAGAGCGGAAAGGAACACTTCCAACGTTGCCGAGTCGGTATACGATGCGATGCGGTCAAAATGCAGAGTAACGGTTCCATTGCGGGATGCCGTAATAGCATGGTCGAAAAGCAGTCTCAACGGTTCTATTTCCTGAATGCGGTCGAGATGTTCTCCGAGCTTGAGACTTCCGATTGGGGTTCCGCGTCGGTTCAAACCATCGCATACACATTCCAACAGAGGGCGCAAACGGGGATAATGTTCCAAGTGCTCCTGAATGCGGTTAAGATGATTATTCATGGTTGATTTTCCGGACTAAGTTCAGCTTCAAACTTCGCCGGACTGAAGGCATCCTTTTCCGGCTCCAGCAAATTAAGCTGGCGCGGTAATTCCTTGTTTTCATATATGTATGGATAGAGATGAACGTTATAATCTTTATCCTTGACGACGAGAACAGAAGTCGAATGACGAATCTCACGTTTGACACCGTCCTGATCAGGAGAAGTGACCAGAAGTTGCAACCCCAGATCCGTGGCAAAACCAAGAATTTGGTCACGACGTGAAGAGTCGATCCCATAGAAGGCTTCGTCGAAAAGAAGGGCATGCAATTTGATTTCAGTGCCCTGATAAAGAAAATGGGCTATGGTTAGAATCAGCAGGTAATTTGGCACCGCCTGCTCTCCTCCGGAACCAATACTTTTAGTACGGCGATCCATTACCACACCTTCTGTACCAACAGATTCCATTCTCATCTCATACTGATACCAGTTCCTATAATCCAGCACTGCCGGAATGCGATTAACATCGGCAGTTAGAATTTCTTCCTTGTGGTCATTGAAAAAGGCCTGCAAATCTTCTTCCGTTGATGCGGTAGCAAAATGATTGTAATTACGAACGATCTCCAAAATGTGCTTATGATTTAATGCAGGAGTCAACTGCAACCGATAGCGTTTCCCGCCAAAATCATGTTCAGACAAAACCTGATTTACTTTCTTAACCATATCGTTTAGTCGAATTACGTGCCGCTTCAGGAAATCTACTAGTTCCGCCATGATGATCTTACGAAATAGTTCGTGTGTGTGTGTATTGATCAATTCTCGTTGTTCTTTAAGCTTTTGCTTAAGCTCAATAGATACGTCCGAGAGAAGTTGACCTCGCCGATCAAGCAAACGGTTTTCCGTCTTTTCGTAATAGAAACCGTACGTCGCTCCAAATACAGGATCTTTTATCCTCTCTTCCAGACGTGTTGAAGCTACGGTCTCACTGCGAACAGCATCCCCCTCCGCCTTGGATACAGCCTCCACGGTTTTGAATTGCTGGCCTTTACGAATGCGAAGAATGTAGTCCGGGATGTTATCATGAAGCAATTCTTTATGACGCAAGGATAAAACGTTCTGGATTTGAGCACGTTTGCTCTCAGCACCTAAGATATGTTTCTGAATCGTCGAAATCTTATCATTTGCTCCTTCTAATTGCGCATCCATCTGACCGCGTTTCACTGCAAAAGAATCCAATTCGTTTTCGGCATTTTTAATCTGGCGTTGGAGTTTCATGATTTTCTGTTCAAGCTTGTCCAAATTCTCATGGGTTATCAACGAACGCAGTTCACTCAGACGCAGACTAAAACGCTTTTCCTCTATAACCGCAACCTCTATTTCATTTCTTTGTAATAAAATATTTTCTACGATATATTTCAATTCCTGGCCATCTTTTACGATCTCGTTTGCAGATTGCTTCAGACTTTCATGATTTTGCCGTAGGAGTCCAAGGAGTTTTTCCAGGAGTGCACCAGCTTTCTTAACCTCTTCTAATCGAGACTCCTCCATCCGGATTTCTTTTTGGATTTCATCCTTCTCTTGGCGTAAATGTTGAACTTGACGATGCCATTCTTGACGGCGACGTTCGATACCAATAAGACGTGGCGTTTTATTTAATAATCGGTGTTCGTGTGCCCGAAATAATCCAACATGCCATTGCTTCCATTTCTCATCATGCGGTTCTTTCCTCGATTCCATTTCTCTTGCCAAACATTCAATGGCCAGTGGATTGGATTTGGCAATGTCAAAATTTTCATGTATCCATGACGGAATCTCCACCTTGTCAAATCCGACACTTTGCGATACTTGCGAAACCCGCAACTCGGAGAACTCACCGTATATCAGTTCGCGGGTCGCATCCCAGTCACGTTCCTGAACTAATAACGTTCCGAGCACCGCATCCCCTATCATTTCCTCTACTGCCGCCATTGTGCCTTGAGTAAGCCCAAGCTTCCATTCCAATCCCATATACAAAGGCTGAGTGTCCAGCATTGAATTGCGTAGGCGTAAAAGCGCGGAATGGAATCCTTTAACCTCAGGCATTGCTTCCGCCTGCTTCTCAATTTTTTCAACAGCTTGCTTCGCAATATCGTTACGATTTTGCAACGTAGCAAGTTTGCTTTCTCCCTGAGCCGTCTTAGTTCGAATCAGTGATAATTCCATCTCAGATTGATTAATTACTGGGGAAATGGGCATTGCATTTATCAATGCAAAAGGGTCAATCGAAAGTTCAGCCCGGTAGGCAGTATCCAAAGCGGTCAACAATCCTGTTAGGGGGAAGGTCAAGCCGGAAGCCATGGAACCAAGATCACTGTGGAACTTCCGCAGTTTGTCAATGAAATATTCCCGTCCCTTGTTCCAGTGCTTTTGCACTTCCCGTTGCCGTTTTTCCGTCAAAACTAAATCTGCCTGTCGTTTTCCAAGCATGGTTTCAACTCTTTCCAAATCGGCAGTACAGTCTTTTTCCTGTCGAACCAACCCATTAACGTCTTTTGTCTGCAAATCACCTAGCAGCCGTCGCAACCCCAGCAGTTCCTGCTTCTTGCTTTCATCTAAACGGTATAGTGTTGCTAACTCGTCCTGCAATCGAGCCTTTTCAGCTTCGAGAGTGCCTTGATTCGCTACAAAATCTGCCAATACCAAGTACTGTACCATCCACGCATAACGTAGTTGATCATCCTGTGCATCATCAACCCCTTTGATCAGATCTTCCAATTCATGTAAGTACACTGATTTATTTTCCAATCTGTCAAGATCAACACGGCTACCATCTAAGTCTTTCATGGCCTTGATTATACGTTCAAACAATTCGGTTTTTGGTTCCGGTAACAGGCTTTTAAACAATACGTGGTAATCTTCTGCTCGAGCAGCGATCTCCCTATAGGCTTTTCCCATTTTCAGGAACTTGCACACTTCATCAAACAGTTCACCACCACCAAAAAGGCGGTTGGCAATCTCGGCGCGATATGTCCCAATATTGTAAAATCCGCTTCCTTCTCCCAGTGCTTGCTTCATCTCCTCACGAGTGCGCGGACGGGTTCCTACTTCGTCATTGATGAGAAATGGGATTTCTTCCAGAGAGCACTCCCGAATAATACCCCACCGTTGAGGGCTTTCATCAATCGTGCCTACTGACATGCCAATACCTACTGTCATTGGACGCCCCAATCTCCCCGATATCTCCAGTGCCGCATAAGTTACACCACCGACTTTATTGAGTGATCCGGTATCGACATTATAGCGCATGATGATTCCTTGCAGCCGTCGCCCTTCCGTTTGTCGTCCCGTTACACGCGCTGCGGCATTGAACTCCATGGATTCACCTGCAGAAAGCACGTAATGCACAGCATCCAGAATTGTTGTTTTCCCGGAACCGTTGTCTCCCAGCAAAAATAGATGCCCCCCATTGGCAACTGGGATGGTCTCGTTAACCAAGTTATGGAAATTGACTAAACGAATACGAGAGATGGTATAAGGTTTATTAACTGATAATTTCACTTGCCATCTCCGCTTCAGTGCTATTTGTTGTGGAACTTTCCTCAGAATTATCTCCAAGTATGGCATCGGTGTCATTTGAAGACATCACAGGTCTGCTAAGCCGCACGGCATTGTAGTGATAGAGTGCTGGCATGGCCTCATAGATAGTGTCATTGACATCACGCAAATCTTTTGGCCGAGGTAATTCCGTTAGAAACCGATATTTAACAAGTTCGGGAATAATTGGCCTTAGGATATTTGCGCGGATAAACTCTTCTGTACACGTTGCAATACGCTCTGGATACAACTCGCTGAATCGCCGATGTACATACCCCAACAGATCTCCAAACCGGAAACACAGATTATCATCCTCTATGGTTAGAGAATACTCCTCTAATTGGTGTTCAAAAAATTCCAGCAAAAGCATGAAGGCAATACATTCGTCTCGCTTGGTGAAACTAAAAACATCTTGATTCGCTTCGCTGATCCGTTTGTTATACCACCGTTTTTTATAAACCCGAGCGCATTTGCTGTCCACTATTAACGTCCAGTCGTAATAGGTTTGAAAAAACAGAAAAAACGCTTCTTCATTTCGACGAAGAAACCCGAATATGTCCGGATTATCGGAACGATAGAAATAAGGAGATTCAAGGAGTAGATTCAACACTTCCCGTACACGTTCCTCGTTGCGCTCTAACAGTTGGGTTAGAGAATTTTCCATATCAGCCTTCCTTTCGCAAAGACATTTCCTTAAACGCCATTCGATAATGCGCGATTTCTACCTCCACTTCCTCTTCCTTTACTGACAATGACCTCTGGATGCGTTTCAGGCGTCGACCATTAGATAAAAGTCCCGCCTTTGCCAATTCCATGATGCGCGGCAAATCGTCAAACTTATCATAGTTTCCGCAAGAAACATTAGCATTGCCATCATTCCCAGATGGCTCGATCTTATCCTGTAGCCAATACCGCAGGTATTCCAACCGCTCATCATCCATACTTTGTACGGGCTGCTCACTTGCTACTTTCCTTGGCAAATAGTTACGTATCTCGCGCGAATGGCGATCCGTGATACGGTGAGGTTGCGGTGGCGTTGCCTTTTCCGTAGCATCCCAGTAATTCATGTCTGTCAACATCATTACAGGAGACAATAATTCGCAGAAGAACCTGTGGGGAACTTTATCCTCATGCAGCGAGGATATTTCAATTACCCGGGCGTGTATATCTTCCAACCTGTGATTCTTCCGCTCCAACTCACGCAAGTGTGCCCGTAAACGTTTCCACACTTCCAGCGAAGAGACATTTATTCGGTGACAGAGCTGATCCATGATGCCATCATCTGCATAGAATGGTAAGAGACGCATAGGCAGAGTTGTTAGTTGCTGCTGATTTCGCGATGACTTCAACAAGTGCGGCGTTTGCCTCCTTTCTTTCTCCATGATTTCTTCGCAGAATTGGATCTTAGCCATCAACTTTTCCTGTCCTACAGCTTCCAAGGCAGGTAACAACTCCTTGCGCAAACGATGTATCTGCCCTAAAAATACATCTAAATACTTTTCTATTTCGCGCAGGATCTGCATTGATTCCGCGATGTCATAGCTTTGTTGCATAAATAACAACAACCGTGCATTGAAGTCACTCAAATTCGTATTGATTTCAAGCGTTATCGCATCCAAGTTGGCTAATTGGAAAAGGATACGTCTGGCTTCTTGATCACCTGCCTGGGCCGGTTGCAACTTATGGAGCAAACGCAACAGTTCGTGGAGAGTTCCAACAACATCCTCCAATAATGAACGTGCATCGTTCCCTTTCTCCTCAAGATCATCCTGAAGCCGTTCTTCCAACCAGAGCAGGAACGCCATTGTTTCTGGCTTCAACCGATAACGGAATTTGCGTTTGCGAGCATCACGGTAGCCGCGCAGTCGTTCCTTCTCCATGCGTTCTTCCACCACACCCCAATCCCGGAGCTGGCGCAAGTCTTGGTTAAACAGCTCATCGGAGTACGCAACTCCACCGGCAATAAATGATTGAGCAGTCCGCACGGCCTCATAAATATCATCATGCAGTGGTTCCAGTTCATGTGTTCGACGAAATAGCAGCAAACGATACAAGATCTGTATATAAAAGCTGGCACGTTCAGAATTGAGTAGATGCCCAATAGCAGGATTTCGTCGCCGAACCAATTCTACAGCTGCCCCCTGAGCAAAGGCCGCCTCCCATTGGTCACCCCATAACGAGAATGTTGAGCTTACTATTTCTGCCATATGAACTGTTCGCCTTCGGAGATTGTGAATTGAATTTCATATATATACGAAGATATTCCGAAAACAGCAAGGATTCAAAGTTAAAACAGGAGCATAATGCGGATTTATCGGCAAATTCCATAATGCTGTACGAGTGAGCTTAGTGACTGGAAAAAGAAAAAAAGAAAGCTGGGAAACATAGGGGCTCAATGGATTTTCGCACAGCTTTGCCATGTTTTTCCTGAATTGACATCTTGAAACTCTGATTTTTCTAGAAAAAGGAGACAACCATGTTATTATTCTCATTTGAAAGATGATTAATTTTATGATAGAAGTTTATGGAAGCCTATAATTTAACTTGTGAGGAAATACTCTAGATGAAAAAGCTTATCAATGTTTAGGAGGATCCTTTCATTTTTTGAGTTGCGGGAAAGAAATAGCCGGATATCGGTGGAAATCGTAGCGGGCATTACAACTTTCATGACGATGTCCTACATCATCTTTCTCCAGCCGAACATACTGGCGGGATTCATGCCAGGCGCACAGCCTACAGGAATGGACAAGGAGGCACTGCTCGTAACCACATGCATAGCTGCGGCAGTCGGTTCGATCCTTATGGGAATCCTGGCCAACTATCCCATCGCACTGGCTCCAGGAATGGGTGAAAATTTTTTCTTCGTATCGCTGGTCGCAGTTTGCGCTTCTCCCGCAATCGGACTCAAAGGAGCGGAAGCCTGGCAGACCGCATTGGCCGTTGTATTCGTTTCCGGAATAATATTCCTGATAATAACGTTTTTGAGAATCCGGAAAATGATAATGGGTATCATAAGCCCCAGCCTCCAGCATGCCATAGCCGGTGGCATAGGCATGTTCATCGCACTTCTCGGATTTAGAAACAGCGGCCTCATTGTAGCAAGCGATGCAGGATTTTTCATGACAAACAACTTCCACAGCAAAACTCTTCTTATCTTCGCAATCGGATTACTCTCCACTGCAGCGATGCAGGCGCTCAGGATCAAAGGCGCCATCCTATGGGGAATTCTCATCGGTGCGGCAATTGCAGTCCTTACAGGACAAATAAAATTCCCGTCATCGCCAATCAGCACCCCTCCGGATATTTCCACTGTCTTCATGAAGATGGATTTCCCGAACCTGCTGGCACACCTTCCCGCATTGACCCCGTTTATCCTGATTTTTACGGTAATGGTTGTTTTTGACACAATCGGAACCCTTGTCGGAGTCGGAACCGAGGCCGGACTGATGAGAGGCAACCAGATGCCAAAATGCGAACGCGCATTTGCTGCCGATGCATTCGGAACAGTTTTCGGCTCTCTCTGCGGGCATAGCACTGTTACAAGCTATATCGAAAGCGCGGCAGGAGTCGAACACGGCGGCAGAACCGGACTTACCGCAATAGTCGCCGGAATTTGTTTCCTTGCGGCAATTTTCTTCTCACCATTCATAGGGATGATCGCCAATTACCCCCCTCCGTTCAATCCCATTACTGCCCCGGCCCTTGTCCTTGTGGGGGCAATGATGCTGAAAAACGTTTCAAAAATATCCTGGGACGACCACACAGAATCAATCCCGGCCTTCCTCGTCCTTATCGGCATACCTTTCTGTTCAAATATCGGAGATGGACTAGCTTTCGGACTGATAAGTTATCCTTTAATAAAGCTTTTGACCGGAAAACGGCGCGAAATCTCCTGGCTTACATACCTTATCGGTGCTATACTAATAATGTATCTCCTGTTTTTAAGGACAGCATGATATAATAACTTGGAACAATTGGAGTATTTCCGGAAACATGGAAACAGTGGTTCAAATAGACAGTTCGTTCTTCTACTGGCCGTCGACGATGCTTATGCTCTGGATTCTAATATTCACATCAGACCGGCTGATGAGCTATATAGGGGCAAAACTTTACCATGACATGGTAAAACACTTTCTGCTTCTTGAAGACGGCTATCACCTGAAAGACATTTCAGAATATGAAATCGGACATCCGAGCGGGATAATCACAAAGTTCCTTTCGGAATTGATTATCAGCAGTACAGCGGTGTGGATGCTGCTTTACTCGTGCAGGCTTCTTTCAAGCTGGAATTTCTATGAATTCTTCTGCGGAGCCTTTGTCCTCCTCGAAGCATGCATTCATTTCCGCCACATGCGGAACGTATCCCTGTTTTCCCTTGCGAAAAAGAACAGCGGCCTTTACGGGTGCCTGGCAATTCCAAAATGGATCGGATTACGCAACAACTTCGTTGAATTCATTATTTTCTCACTCTCCTATATCATGATATTCTTTTTCGACACGAGCAATTATTTTGTTCTCGGCGGCGCACTCTCATGCCTGATCGCTTCCCTCTACTACTTAATTTATGCTCAACAGGAAAAGAAAACCTTTTTACGTAAAAACCCCAATCCAATGCATGAAATCAATGTCCTTGCCATATAAGCTTTTTATTATGTCTTCAATTTCTGCTATTTTCGCATTTTCCTGCATTGAAAGCCAGGCTCGCGTATATAGTGGACTGGAAGTATTCCTCTCAAAATATCTATATCTTGTCGATGGGAAGAGAGTCGGTCTGGTAACAAACCAGACCGGAGTCAACGCCGACAGGATCTCCACCGTCAACCTTCTATATAAAAACCCCAACATCCGCCTTGTCGCCCTCTTCGCGCCTGAACACGGAATAAGAGGCAATGTCAAAGCCGGTGAAACTGTTCCGGGCGGTAAAGACCCCCTTACCGGTCTTCCCATCCACACGCTCTACGGTGCAAACGGACACAGGCCCACTAGGGAGGCCCTTGCCACTGTCGACGTATTGGTATATGATATTCAGGACGTCGGAAGCCGCACTTACACATATATATGGCATCTCGCGGAATGCATGACTGCGGCAGCCCAGAACGGAAAAACCGTCATAGTCCTCGACAGGCCGAACCCGCTGGGAGCCTCAACAGTCGACGGTCCCGTAGTAGACCCAGAGCTTCTTTCATTTATCGGACTCTATCCAGTGCCCAGAGTCTATGGAATGACTGTCGGAGAACTGGCCCTATACCTAAACACTGAGGAAAAAATTAAATGCAATCTCTTTGTCGTACCTATGATGAACTATCGCAGGGGTCTTGTATGGTCACAGACCGGCCTCCCATGGGTCCCACCCTCTCCCAATATTCCTACCCCTGAAGCCGCCTACTCATACGCCGCAACCGGGGCTCTCGGCGAAACCGGAGGCATTAATATCGGCATAGGAACCCTTCCGTTCCAACTGTTTGCAGCCCCATGGATTGATGCGAACTCCACATGCACGGCCCTTAACAATCTGCGACTGCCAGGCGTAATGTTCGTGCCCCTGAAATATAGGACTGTGAACGGCAAGGAAGCAAGCGATTATGCAGTCAAAATCGTTGTGACAAATCCAGCCGTATTCAGACCCGCTACAACTGAAATAGCAATACTCTGCCAACTTAAAAAAGCATATCCGCAGCGCTTCAGCTGGATGCCGGATGGAAAAAAAGAGAGACTCCAGAAGTTTGACAAGGCTATGGGAACTTCATTGGTACGCAGGGCAATTGACGCCGGATGGGATTACAGGACGATCATGCAGACCTGCGACAAGAATGTCGCAGCCCAGAACTTCATGATGAAACGCGGAAAATACTTGATCTACAAATAAAGCCAACAGATAAAGCCGGTGCAGAACGTCAGCTCCAGATGTTTTTCAAGAAAAGCCTGCTTTTAAGTATTCTTGAAGTAATGGTTGAAAGATCCTGACCACCTTGCCCATGTCTTATAGCCCTTACTATTTCACCGGCATTGCGATATCTTCCTGCAGGGTTCTTATCAAGCATCTTCACCATGATGTCCTGCATCCAAGATGGTATTTCCGGAGCTATTTTCACTGGCGCCACCGGATTTTTATTTCTGACAGCCTGCATGACCTGATATATGCTTTCTCCTTGAAACGGCCTTACTCCGGTAAGCATTTCGTAGCTTATCACACCGATGGAAAATATATCCGATCGCGCGTCCGTCTTCTTTATTTCATTGAAACTCTCGGGAGCCATGTATGACGGAGAACCCAGTATCTCATCGTCCATCGTAAGAGAGGAATCTGAAACATGGGACACACCGAAATCCGTTATCTTGACTATGACATCATCTGTAATGATAATGTTTTCCGGTTTTATATCCCTGTGAAGGATACCGCAGCCATGAACACATTCAATGCCTTCCGCTATCTGTTCTATTATTGAAATCTTCTGGTTGATGTCAAATATCTTCCTATTCAGGCATTCTGTAAGCGGCATGCCTTTCACATATTCCATAATGATATATGGATTTTCACTTTTTATGCTGAGATTGTGCTCGATAATTTTAACGACATGCTCGTTGTTGACTTTCATCAATATCTCCGCCTCACGCGCAAACCTTTCCAGCTTACCGGAAGTGTTGTCGCTCTCCCCGTTCCAGCGCAGTACTTTCATGGCATATGATTCCCCATCTTTTTCCACCAGCAGGACAATGCCGGTAACGCCACAGCCAAGGGATCGGATAATCTTATATTCGGAAGCCAGGTTCTTGATCCTGCCTATATCATCCATTTCATTCTTTTTCTCCCTTTCTTCAATAGCCCTCTTCACCAGAAGCAAAAGGAATTTCAAATCAATCGGCTTGGGCAGATAATAAAAAGCACCCTCCTTCACTGTGTCAACCGCGTCTGCCAGCTCAGGCATACCGGTCATCAGGATTATGTGCATCTCAGGATATATCTTCCGACATGTCCTGAACATTTCCTTACCGGATTTACCCGGCATATTCACATCCACAATCGCCAGTTCATACTTGTTTTTCCCGAGCAGGGAAAGCGCTTCATCAGTAGAAGCCGCCGTATGCACATTGTAAGAAACAGATAAAAACTGACCTAGCAGTCTCCTTATAGAATCTTCATCGTCCACCACCAGGATACTTACATCCGGGTTGTCTTTCTTCATTATCTTCGTGTTTGCCACAGCCGTCTCACCTGTTAAAAAACTTTTGATGGATGTCGATTCCAAATGGAATCAATAATATTACCCCCGGAAACTTTTTTTCAAAAAATATATTATCTGAGCTTTCTGAAAAAGTTGAAAGATGAAGATGGATTTGGCTTTGAAATCCAGTCGGCGCAGGGATTGCGCGAGCCTGATAAGTCAACCACTACATGGGCGACCTTTATTTTTTCGTCCCTGGCAGAACGCAGGTCAAATGCCTGTACCGGCCTGAAAACTGTGAGGTTCCATTCCCGCCCCAGCCTCATTTCACTTTTTCTCCGGTCATGAAAAACTCCACCATACATTTCTCCTGCAAGCTCCGCACGGCTGATCATCAAAGGTGGTCTTGAATATACATACATTGTCAGAGGCACCTCACACTTGTCGCAGATATCGACAATCTGGTTGCAGTCCGACTCAATTGAAAGACTGACCGCACGGCACCCCTTTTCGTAAAGAAAATCAGCGGCAATTGAATTTAAGACCATCAGTCCCGGTCCAGCCTCAATCTTAACATTTGCGGATTTCGCAAGATACCAGCCATCCCAGCTGTTGACCTCCACCGCAAGTCTTTTTTCAACACATACCGATATAAGCTTCTCAATGTCAGGGATATCTCCCTCATAAAAAACCGGAGGAAGTGCAATCACCGGAGTACAACTTCTATTTTCAGCTATAAACTTGAGCACTCCACCGGCATCAATCTGGTCAATGATCAGCCTTGCATTTGGATATTTCCCGTGAAATTCACACGCCTTTTCAAGGCCGGATATACGGACAGTATCAGGATTGACGCCTAGATTGCGACTGTTCAGTTCATTACTGGCCATCGGCTTGACGTTTAAGATGTCCTGTACGTTACCGGGCAGATTTATCCTGACCTTGGTCTCCGGCTCCTTCTTGGCAAAATGAAGGAATGAAGACAATTCGGTATTTACTTTCCCAAGCATGCTTTTTGGGACAATCATGGCATCGTTGTGGGCGGAAAAACTTCCAAGAATCAATCCCTGGACAGGAACAAGGGCGAAAGAGTCTCCAATTTCCTTGAGTGGCATCGCCCTTTTCTCATTCCGGATAAGACTGAGGGGCAGGCTGATTTCCCTGGTCAAATCCTTGTATCTGAACAGCCAAATGAGCTTTCCTCCGGCTTCTTTCACCTCGAGATGATACATAAGCCCCTCTTCCGAAACTCCAGTCTTTCTTATATCTTCTGATTCAGTTTCCCCTGCGAACTTCGCAACCCTTCCGGATTCACCTGTCATGCACTTCCTGCATCCGTCAATATATCCGCTAGTGAGGCTGCGCCCCGTATATTCGCCCAAGGCAAGCACCTCTTTCCTAAGCGAATCATCAACACCAGAATCCATTGCCCGGCGATAAACCCCGACGGCTTTCGCAACCCATTCCGGACTCTTGAGCCTGCCTTCTATTTTCAAGCATTTCACCCCGGCGGCTTTCAATCCTTCAATTTTTTCAAGCAGCGACAGATCATGCATTGAAAGGAAACGTTCAGATTTTCCATCGCCGACACCCCACAAAAACCTGCAGGGACTTGCGCACAAGCCCCGGTTTCCGCTACGCCCCCCAAGCCAGCTTGAAATCAGACAGCTCCCGGATATTGAAAAACAAAGGGCTCCCTGTATGAAAACTTCGGTTTCCATTCCTTCGAAAGAGGAGGCTGATCTTATTTCTCCTATTGACAGCTCCCTGCCGAGAACAACTCTTTTTATTCCAAGTTCCTTTGCAGCTTTGACTCCTGCCGACGAGGAAATCCCCGCCTGCGTGCTGAAATGAAAATCAAGCTCGGGGAAACATGGTATCAACTTGAGGATGGCCGGATCCTTAACAAGCACGGCATCAACCTTGCACTGCCGCGCCAGCTCAAGCTGTCTTGCGGCCTGACCAAGCTCGCGCTGTGAAATGTCAATATTCAGCGTCAGATACGCCTTGGCATGGTATTCATGTACAATCCGGACATTGTCTGCAAGATTTTCCTGATTGAAGTTTTCGGCGCCGATCCTGGCGTTCAGTTCCTTCAGCCCGAAATAAACGGCATCAGCTCCGGCCCCAAGCGCCGCAAGCAGCACCTTCGGCCCTCCGGCAGGAGCAAGCAGTTCCATTTTATGAGATTCATTCATATTCCATAATATGCAGCCGGAACTGTGATTTTGATATTCGGAAACCTCTAAAAATTGACTTATGGCGCAAACGCAAAGTTTTCCATCAGATACAGAAAAAGAAAAGGGCATGATATGAAATCATGCCCTTCTTCGCATCTCTGTGAAAAAACAGTCCTTGGTCAGAACTCGAGATTCTCCTCCACCCCAGTCAGATCCTTGATTTTCTTATCGATGATCTTTTCACGGTTCTCCATGCGCTGCTTTATGTGATGTCGGAGCTTCTCAATATCATTTTCGAGATTCTTGAGTTCATCCTTCTCGCGCCCGAGCTTCATGTCGAATAGTTTGTTCAGCTCGGATTTCAGCTCTTTTTCAGTCTTTTCGATTTCAGCCGTGTTTTTGTAGGCATCCTTTTCTTTTAGATCCCGTATCTTCACTCCAAGCAGGTCCGTCTTAACCCTGAGTTTTATGTATTCAAGACTTTTCTTGAACTCCTCTGGATTGTCATCCTTCATTCCCAGGAGCATGTTGCATTCCCCCAGATCTGCATTGAGTTCTTCCACAACCTTGTCTGGACCGCCTTTGATTTCCATCTCAAGAAATTTTATCTTTTCGGGAAAATTGGACTTATAGAAATCCACGACCTTCTTCGTATTTTCCTGGTCATCTCCAAACCTCTCGAGCGCCGCCGCCCACGCCTGTTCCATGGTCTTTACAGGCTTAGAGGAATCAGATCCGTCTTCCATAGCCCCAAAACCTGCCCATGCAAACAATCCCCCGCAAAGAAAAAGAGCTGTCAACTTCCCAATTTTCATCTTCCACTCCTCCTGGCATTTTTATATTCGTAATTCTCCCATGAGGCATAATAGCATGCCTTAGCGCAAAAAAAAGCGCGGGCTTTGGCCCGCGCTTCTGGATCATTTTCAGAAATAGTCGTTATTTAACGCAAGTCTGAGATTTCAGCACAAATGCTTTAAATGCTTCCGGATCCTTTACGGCGATATCTGCAAGGACTTTGCGGTTGACATCAATATTGGCCTTCTTCAGTCCATTCATGAACTTACTGTAGGTTGTGCCGAGTGCCCGGCAGGCGGCATTTATACGGACAGTCCAAAGACGTCTGTACTGGCCTTTCTTCTGTTTTCTTCCGATATACGCGTTTGCATTCGCCTTGTCTATGGCATCGTAAACTGTACGTATCTGCTTGCTGCTCGCACCGTAGAACCCTTTGGCTCTCTCAAGTGCGCGCTTGCGGCGTTTGCGTGACGGAACTGCATATGTTACTCTTGGCATTTTAGTATCTCCTGAAACTAGTTTAGTTAAAAGTTTACAACAGGTCTATGGACAGAAACATCAGACGCCGTAAGGCAGAGCTGCTCTGATCCTCGACATTTCGGTGCTTCTTACAATCGCTCCCTTTCTGAGGGTACGCCTGCGCTTAGCACTCTTTCCTGTTTTAAGGTGTCTGGACCCGGCTCTAAAATGCTTGAACTTGCCTGTCCCCGTCTGCTTAATCCTTTTAGCCGCACATTTTCTGGTCTTCATTTTGGGCATCGTTGTTCTCCTTGTTTTTTAATTTCTCCGTTTTCTTCTGAGGCGGCCGATGCCAGCCTGTCTCAGTGGTGAATCGGATTGAAATTGATGATAATGCTTCTGCCAATAAGTTTAGGTGCGCTCTCGGCCATGCCGTGCCCCTCAAGATCCTTGACTACCTTTTCCATAATACCGTAGCCGAGTTCCTTGTGAGCCATTTCACGCCCCTTAAACATCATGGAGGTTTTCACCTTATAGCTCTTGGTCAAAAATTCAATCGCATGATTGATTTTTATCTGATAATCATGCGGGTCAATATTGGCGCCAAACTTCACTTCCTTGACCTTGTGGGCATGCTGCTGCTTCCTCTGGTCTTTTTCTTTCCTCTTATGTTCATAAATCAGTTTGCCGAAGTTTATGATCCTGCAAACGGGCGGAGTCACATTGTCTGCAACAACCACCAGATCCAGGCCTTCCTGCCTCGACAGCTCAATTGCCTTTTCAAATGTTACAACTCCAAGCTGCCCGCCATTTGAACCGATTAAACGAACTTCCCGACCCGCAAGAAAGCGGTCGCCACCTTTGACTAACTTAGCTATAAGCAAGCCCTCCTATTTTAATTTTAAGTGCCGATGACACTATAACTTTTCCGCAACTTCATTCTTCATTTTGTCAATTAAAACGTCAATGGGAATGGCCCCTAGCTCGCCTTCCCTACGGCTTCTCACTGAAACCGTACCCGCTGCAACCTCTTTTTCACCGATAACCGCTATGAAAGGAATACGCAGGTTGCGGGCATCCCGTATTTTGGCGCCTATCTTTTCAGTCCGCATGTCGCTCTCAACCCTGAAACCCAGTTCCTTAAGTTTATTCTCCAGATTGACTGCGGCCTCATGCTGGCCTTCTGTGATTGGAAGTATACGGACCTGCTCGGGAGCAAGCCATGCTGGAAACGCACCCGCACAATTCTCGATCAGTATGCCGAAAAATCTTTCCAGCGAACCCAAAAGAGCCCTGTGCACCATATATGGCCGGTGCTTCTGCCCGTCTACCCCGACATAGGTCATGTCGAACCGCTCGGGAAGGTTGAAGTCGAACTGTATCGTGGTGGTCTGCCACTCACGTCCGATGGCATCCTTGATTTTAAGGTCTATCTTGGGGCCGTAGAAAGCGCCGCCGCCCTTGTCAACCTCACACTTTAGACCGCATTTATTAACAGCTTTCTCAAGGGAAGTTATCGCCTGTTCCCAGCGGGATTCCTCGCCCACGGCTTTTTCCGGCCTTGTGGCAAGATACGCATTGATTTCATTGAATCCGAAACATTTCCACATGTAAAGACTGAATCTCAGCACCCTTTCGATTTCATCCTCGATCTGTTCAGGCGTACAGATGATGTGAGCGTCGTCCTGGGTGAAACCGCGGACACGCAGAAGTCCGTGAAGAACTCCGCCCTTCTCGTAACGGTAAACAGTTCCAAGCTCGGCCCAGCGCAGGGGGAGTTCTCGGTAGGAATGGTTTCTCGTCTTATAGACCTGTATGTGGAACGGACAGTTCATGGGCTTCACATAATAATTGTTCTTGTCAACCTCCATCGGCGCATACATGGCATCCTTGTAGAAGTCCAGATGTCCGCTTGTCTGCCAGAGGTTTGAAAGCCCTATATGAGGTGTAAAGAGAAGCTCATAACCGTTCTTATAATGTTCTTCACGCCAGAAGTTTTCAATCTGGTTCCTGATCCTGCCACCCTTCGGTTGCCAGATAATTAGACCAGGCCCTACATCATCGGCGACCGTGAAAAGTTCAAGCTCCTTGCCAAGCTTGCGATGATCGCGTTTCTTGGCCTCCTCAAGCATGTTCAGATGCACCCTTAAGGCCTTGTCGTTCTCAAAGGCGGTGCCATAAATCCTCTGCAGCATCGGATTGGTTTCTTTGCCACGATAGTAGGACCCTGCTATTGTAAGAAGCTTGTAGGCGCCGGAGTGTCCGCTGTTTTCGACATGAGGACCGCGGCAGAGATCAACAAAATCCCCGCACTGATAGAAAGTTATGGCGTCACCTTCGGGAATGTCCGCAAGACGTTCCAGCTTGTATTTCTGATTCTGGCTTTTAAGAAGCGCCTCGGCATCAGCCCTGGATATCTCGAGTTTCTTGAACGGAAGTTTCTCCCCTGAGATTCTTTTCATCACTGCTTCGATTTTATCGAGATCCTCTGGAACGAGGCGGTGTTCCATATCGAAGTCGTAATAGAATCCGTCGTCGGTGGAAGGGCCGATATCGAATCTGGTATCGGGAAAAAGCTCCTTGACCGCGGCAGCCATTATATGTGCGGCGCTGTGCCTGATGGTTTCAAGTGGATAACTGCTCATGACAGGAAACACTCCCGGATGCAGTTCGTCTGGCAGGAAAAAATATTTATCATCTTAAAAACTGTATTTCCTCTTAATATTTTAAGTTTAAACTATTAAACTAATCCCTATTCCTCCAAAATCAATACGTTTTTAAATTTTCCGGATTGGAAAATTTTACAGTGAAATCCTCTTGATTGATTGGATAATGGCTTCACGAATGCAATAGAAATATAATCAACAACATCTTGCGGACTTTCCGCATGGTCAGGCTTATCTATTACAATTTCCTATTCCTAATAGACCTATTTTCATTCTGTTTTTTCAAAAAGTCATTAATTCTCTTATTTAATCCCGAAAGAGTTTCAATTAGATAATCGTTAATTGCTTTTTCTTCATCGAACGCTGGATACTCTTCATGATTCTTCTTGAATTCAGTCTGTCCTTCTGGGCTTAATCCTGATTTTTTTGAATCAAACTCATTTGTCTGGGTAAATAAATCACAGGAGATAGTCAAACAAATAATCAGAAAGAATATTTTTACTATATTTATCATTAAATACCTCACTCGTTTTCATTTGACAAGAATATTTGACAGAGGTGAATGCGGGCAAAAAAGAGGAGCGCACTCACTCCGCACTCCCATAGAGGTATTGGCATACCCAGAGAAAAATGCGGAAGAGGCGCCCCTGATGGGGCGCAACCTCCGACATCGCTTCTTCTCTGAGATAATTTGCCAATTTTCTATGAGAAACGTCTATCGAAAATCACGTTAGATAAATTAATTTATAAGTTGTCAGACCCTTTCAAATTGCGTCTACGTTTATGAAAACCTTTCTTTATTAGTCCTTTTCTCAATCCGCTCTTTCTTGATTTCAGCCAGCGTTCAAAAGATTGCAGGGTTTCAGCAGATATTTTACCAGACAAGATATTTTCAATGCTTATATCCTCATCAATATCTGGCCAGTGTATGCCTTCACCTTTCCCAATAATCCTGAAATTCTGTCTTTCACGCTCCGATGCGTGAAAAAGCCTTGGATACCAAGCCAGGGGAAGAGATATTCTTCTCCCGTCGGCAAGGGCTACAGAAAGCGAATCTTCTGATACATCCACCTTCTCCACTTCTGGAACAGTAAGTTCAAGAGTTAAAGTAGTCATTCCATGCCCTCAATAGTTTTTGTTTATATTCTTCTGTTATCCGTTGCAATTTAACAAGTTCCGTACTTTCAAAACCTCCGCTCCTCTGGAGCCTGACAGGCATAAGCCAAAATTTCGCAACCTTGTCTTCTCTTTCAATATGGATGTGCGGAGGTTCATTCCCGTCTCCTGCATAGAAAAAGAATCTATATGGTCCAACCCTTAAAATTGTAGGCAAAATTTTCTCCAGATATTTTCGTACATAATTTAGTAATTATATCACGAATATCCTAGGAATCAATTGCTCGCAAAGTAGAGAAAGCATCGCCATATGTTTTGGAATGTCGTCAACTGGAACAGAAGATTCCATATCGGTCTTTCATCGGGTGGATATTGGGTGTTTGACATTGAAAGTTCATTTTTCAGAACTCCAGCACTCCCTGAACCGGAGACGGACTGATAAGCTCCCTTACCGGGGCAAATGATTTCCTATGGATCGGAGATGGTCCGTATTTTTTCAGAGCTTCCAAATGTTCGGCGGTACCGTACCCCTTGTGCCTGTCAAAACCGTATTCTGGATATTTTTCGGCATAGCGCATCATGATTTCATCCCTGTGGACTTTTGCAAGAATGCTTGCGGAGGCAATGCTTGCGGATTTCGCATCGCCCTTGACAATGAATCTGCATTTGACCGGCATGCCTGGAACCTTGAGCCCGTCGACAAATGCGATCTCTGTTTCGGGCAGTTGCAATACGGCCCTACGCATTGCAAGATGGGTGGCCTTAAGGATGTTCAGATTGTCTATTTCATCGGCTTGTATTTCAGATACGGAATATCTGAAACCTGGAATATCTAGAAGCAAGGCTCTAAGTTCATTACGTTGTTTTTCGGAGAGCTGTTTTGAATCATTCACGGCTGGAATTTTGATTTTCCTAGGGAGAATTGCCGCCGCCGCCACAACAGGGCCGGCAAGAGGCCCCCTGCCAGCTTCGTCAATACCTGCAATAAATACAATACCCTGCCGCCATGTCTCTCTTTCAAATGAAAGCAACTGACTTCTAGGACTTAGGGCTCGCTGCACAATCAGGATACGTATTTTTCTTCTTTCAGGCGTGCCGCTTTTCCAACTTTCTTCCTGAGGAAATAAAGTTTTGAACGACGAACTTTTCCGCGCCTGTCAACTTCTATTTTGTCAATTCTAGGCGAATGCAACGGAAATATGCGTTCCATTCCCTGTCCGAAAGCTATTCTGCGGATTGTGAAGGTTTCCTGTATTCCTGAACCTCTTCTTGCGATAACTGTTCCTGCGAAAAGCTGAATACGTTCGCTGTCACCTTCTTTGATTTTTGAATATACTTTTATGGCGTCGCCAACCTTGAACTCAGTTATGTTGGTTTTGCACTGGCTTACGTTGATTTTATCCATGATATTCATATCAGCATTCCTCCGTTTTTCTTTTTTTCGCCGTGTTTATCAGATCCGGCCTAACTTTATTTGTTTTTCTTACCGACTGTTCTTTTCTCCAGCGCTCAATCTCGCCGTGATTTCCGGAGAGAAGAACTTCGGGCACTTTCATTCCCCTGTATACCTCAGGCCTCGTGTACTGCGGATATTCGAGAAAATCCTCACTGAAAGATTCAGTTATCCCAGATTCCTCGGAGCCCAGCACCCCCGGCATAAGCCTGACCACTGCGTCAATCACAGCCATAGCCGCGATATTCCCATTGGTCATTACAAAATCACCTATCGAAATTTCACGATCCGCAAGGGATTCGCGAACTCTTTCATCAATACCCTCATAATGTCCACAAAGGAAAATCAGATGTTTCTTAACTGAAAATTCCATCGCGGTCTTCTGTCTGAAAACTTCGCCTCCGGGACTTAGCAGAATCACACATGAATCCACAGTCTTGAGAGTCTCAACAGCCTCAAAAAAAGGTTCGGGCTTCATGAGCATCCCAGGGCCGCCACCATATGGTTTATCATCCACACTCCTGTGTCTGTCATGCGTAAAATCACGCAGATTAACAGTGTTTATCTCAACAATTTTATTCTTTATCGCCCTCGCGATAAGGCTTTCGGCAAAAGGTCCGAAAAACACTTCAGGGAAAATTGTGACGATGTCTATTCGCAAATCACTCAACAACCTCTACGGAGAGCTTCTGCCCGAGACGTCCGCCAGCTCCGCTTACAAGTGAACGGATCGCCATTATGGTCTTGCCGTTCTTGCCTATGACTTTTCCCATGTCCTCTTTCGCGCAGTTGATCTTTATTACTGTGGAGTTTTCAAGCTTATCAACCTGGATTTTTACGGATTCGGGCTTGTCGACAAGCGCCCTGACAACATAATCAACAAAATTACCCAGGTCTTTCACTCCGGTGGGAGTTTTTCTGTCACCTGAAGGCGCGGCGGTTGCGGGCGCAGGACTGCTGTCCTTCTTTCCCCCTCCAAGCATCTGCATCAATTTGTTTAACACGTTAGGAATTCCCTCGGTTTAGATTCAGCTTTTTTTCTCGGTTTTTTCCGTCTCTGCTTTAGGCGCAGCCGCTGCAGCTTCGCCTTTTACCGCCCCTTTACGGACGTAGTTGATCATGCTCTGCACTGTTTCAGATGGCTTCGCGCCTTTGCTGAGCCAGTATTCTATTCTGTCCATTTCAAGTTTTCTCTCGCCTTTTACTGGATTGTAGGATCCGACTTCCTCAATGAATTTTCCGTCCCTCTGGTGGCGGATATCTGCGACTACAAGACGGAACCGGGGCTCGTTTTTACCGCCCACTCTCTTCAATCTGATTTTTACTGACATACTGTCCTCTTTTTAAGCAATATTCTTTATTTTCCCACAGAATTTTAGAAATTATTTCCGAATTCCGCCTATCCAAAAAACAATCGAGATTTTACACACAGGGGGCATACTATAACGCAAGTTTTAATTACTGCAACTTTATTTTTTCAGAATAGATGAAAAATACTCAATGGTCTTTTTTAAACCATCGTCCAATTGGACATTCGGATGCCAGTTAAGTATCTTTTCAGCCTTGGAAATATCGGGTTTCCTTCTGACCGGATCGTCTTTCGGCAGAGGTCTGAAAACAAGCTTTGCCCTGGAATTAGTCATCTTGATCACCTTCTCCGCAAGTTCCAGCATAGTGAACTCGCCCGGATTGCCGAGATTGATCGGCCCGGTAACCTCCGGACCTGTCTGCATCATTTTGATAAGCCCATCAATCAGGTCGCTGACAAAACAGAAACTCCGTGTCTGCGAACCGTCACCGTAAATCGTGATATCCTCGTTTTTGAGGGCCTGCACTATGAAATTGCTGACAACACGCCCGTCGTTTATCTGCATGCGCGGCCCGTATGTGTTGAATATCCTCACCACCTTAATGGATAGGCCAAGCTGCCTGTTGTAATCGAAAAACAGGGTTTCAGCACAACGTTTGCCTTCATCATAGCAGCTTCTCGTACCAATCGGATTCACATTGCCCCAGTATTCCTCCTTCTGCGGATGCACGGCTGGATCCCCATAAACCTCGGATGTCGAAGCCTGGAGTATCGGAATCTTCAGCCTTTTCGCCATGCCAAGGAGATTTATCGCGCCAAGAACGCTGGTTTTTGTGGTCTGAACAGGATCATGCTGGTAATGAACGGGCGAAGCCGGACACGCCATGTTGTAGATCGCATCCACTTCCAGATAAAGCGGCCAGGTTACGTCATGCCTTACAAGCTCAAATCCGGAATGATTCAACAGGTGCCTTATGTTTTCCTTTGAACCTGTGAAGAAATTATCGACGCATATGACGTCATGTCCACTCTCAAGAAGCCGTTCACATAGGTGGGAACCTAGGAATCCGCCACCACCCGTAACAAGGATTGTCTGATTTTTATTCATTTTTTCTCCTGTTCATCCCTCATTATTTCAAGTACAAAACCTTTTCTGTTGAATATCACCCTCTTCTTTTTGGTGACATCGTCAAAATACACCCATGTGTCGTCATTTATGGAAGGAGTCCTGTGCGGGGGTGGATTTCCATATGCAAGAATCACTTCCTTCTTGCTCATTCCCTTCTCAACCGTGCCTGTCTTTATTTTCTCCAGGACATCAGACTTTATTCCGGCTGCGAGCTCATCTGCGTTCTTAGTCGTAAACAAGATCTTTAGATAATGTTCAGTTTTAACGACCAGGATTTTCCTGACAAAAACCACCCTGTGTTTTTCGCCTGTATTCACGTCCTGGAAAACAACGCCGGCCTTGGTGGCTTCAATTATCTTGACCTCTGTTCCGAAAGGAAGAATTTTGCCCTTGTGATAGTTTAGCTGAAGAATCTCATCCTTGTTCTCATACCATATATTATGGGCAGTGTAAATCTTCTGGTCCGGTTTTAAGTCCAGCACCTTGTCCACGTCCAGCGGAACATTCGCACACGAAACAATGACAAAAGCCGTAAGAAGGACCAAAACTACATGTAAAAGGATTTTCATGATAATAATTCTTTATATATGGTTATTAAGAACCCTCTAATCTATCAGACCGCCGAGGTATTTGCAAGACTTCGGATCACCGTTTACCGACCATGCCCTTTTCCAAATCTCCGTTTCACCGGTTCTCCGATTCACCGATTCTGTATCTTTATACCTATTCTTTTATCTTGCTGGCGAAGCCGCTCAGACTGCGCGCCTGTGCTGATAATACCATTGCAGCTGCTGGGCGTTCGAATCCTGATCGATATTCTCCTGCTTTACCAGTCCGCTTTCATCCGCCTGCAGAAGTATCTCCTTCAGCTTCCATTGATTATAGACACGGCCAAAAGTCAAATACTGTTCAAATGGCGCAACATCATCGTCTTGACTTATTACTTTTCCGTTCTGCTCCATTATTTTCTGCGCATGGGCCCTGACTCTTGCAACAAACTCGTCTTTGCTGTTGTCGTCAAAGTTACGAACAAGCACCAGTTCGACTTTTCTTACGCACAGGTTTCGGAATTCCACCTTTTCACCTCGCTGCTGATTTAACAGCATGCCTTCTTTCATTGTATCATATACTTCAGGATAAAGATCCGCCTTTGGTATATTGCCGAACTCCCCGGATTCCCAAGTAAGCATCATCTCAATGAAAGTGCGGCGCGCAGTTTCAAGCATCTTCTGCCTGTTCCACACCTTGTCGGTCTGGACAAGGAAATTGAGCATCCTCTCGATCTTTGTGTCCTTGACCTCAACATCACTTTCAAGCCATGGTCCAACCGGGCCTGCTTTCCCTGCGGTATCGCCATAAATCTGATCAAGGCCGACATCAGTAAACTGTTCGAAGAAATTCTCTTCTTTCAGGGCATCAGACTCACGTGTCTGTTCTATCTCCCTGAGCAGCCATGCGCCGTTGAAATACTGAAAAGTCCAGAATTCCTGAAACTGCGCGGACGCATTATCGCCACGTTTCATCTTCCGGCTGCGATCATCAATGTAATAGTCTTGCGCCGTCGCAGTCACAAGGGCCGTGAATTCCCTCTGATTCTCCTTGAAGGTGTAACGGACATTGACAAGATCAATCCTGTCAATATTCAGATTTCCTATGATGTTTATCTCATGATTGTGAATCATGCCTTTGATCTGCTTGTTATGCTCAAGGAACAAATCAGGCATCATCAATGCGCCCATAGGCGCATAATCACGGGCCTGCCAGCATTCCTGGAGTTTAAGGAATATTGAACGCGCCATATCCGTAAGTTTTTCAGGCGCAACCGCAGGCTCCTGCCTTGAAAGAAATTCCAGAAGCTTCAGAGTCTTCTTGCTTTTCAGCGCGACCTTCGCAGGGGAATAGACGAAGTCAAGATTTTCTTTATTAGCGCCTTGACGGCTGTAAAGAATAATAATGACAATGATTATTGCAACAATATAGCCAAGCACCGCCAAAGAGACAACACTAGGAGATCCTCCACCATGCCCGCCGCGACTGCCTCCACCATGAAATCCCCCTCCTCCACCCTTGTTGTGCACCGCAATCCCGTTTGCGAAATATGTGTTTGGCAGATCCGTCTGAAGGTTATAAACAAGTGCGCTTCCCGTTATTTTCCGTATCCCTTCTATCCTCTGGGCGCTCAGATGATTTCCGTCAATCGCATAAATCACGTCACTAGCATTCAGGGAGCCGACGGTCTTGAAGGTTCCGTTCCCGACAAAAAAAGGATGCTCGGAAGTCACATTGAGGATAATACTGTCGGTTCGCACTTCATTATATTCATCGACAAGATGCGTCATCACCCGCTGGACAGAAGTTTCAAGGACTTTGCCGTCATCATTGAATGCCAAAATCTTGTCGCCGGGCCTGACAAATCTGATTTCAATATCAGCGCCATCCGCTTTCTTAACAGGAGTGTCAGGAAGGAAACAGCCGCCACCCTTGTTGTGTACCGCAATCCCGTTCGCGAAGAAAGTGTTAGGGGCGTCCGTCTGTAGATTATAGACGATGACGTTCTCTTTCACTCTCGTCATCTCTTCGATCTTCTGGGAATTCAATCCGCTGCCGTCAAATGCAAAAACAATATCCCCGACCTTGAGCGCCTCAAGCGTCTTGAAAGTCCCGTTGCCCACATAGAACGGATGTTCGACGGTGACACGGAGATGCATCTTGTCCGTCTTCACGATCAGATATTCACCGACATCATGGGTCAGGATTTTTTGAACTTTCGCCTCTGAGATTTCACCATTGCTTCTGAAGGCGAGAAGCCTGTCTCCAATACTTATCGAGCTTATCGGTGTTTCTTCTCCGTCAGTTTTCCTGATCATTGTATCAGGGAGAAAGCAGCCTTTATTGTGGACAACAATTCCATTTGCAATGTAAGTGGCGAAAGGCGAAACAAGTAAATTGAATGCCGGGATTGACGAAGGTATCTTGGTAATTGAATCTATTTTGCCGCTGGCTATCTTCCTGCCATCTGACAAGCGCACTTTATCGCCAATCCTCAAGGAGGAGGCGATTTTATATTCTCCAGTCCCGACTTCGACCGGATGCTCAACAGTCGCCTTTATCTTACGTTCACCGCAGGCAATCTCATAGTAAAATTCGGGTTGAACTTGAATCAACCCACATACTTTTGCCTGTACAATTCCACCGCTTCCGCTTGCCAGCACAGCATCGCCAACTTTTAATGTTTCTATTGGTCTAGGGCCTGAAGGGGTGGAAACCAGAGTGCCTTTTTCCAGACAGCCTCCGCCGCCGCGTGCATAAAGGATATGGGAGAGCAACATCAGCAAGACAAGTAAAATATTTATTGGGAGGATTCTCTTCATGCTTGTGTCTTCTCTTACATCAGACAGGCAATGATTCCGCCAAGGACAGCCGCGCCGATAATGATGCTTATCCCTATTATTCCGGCAGCTACAACCCTTCCGAAATATTCAGCAACAGCTCGATTGCCACGTATGATTTCCTTCTCTTCGTCAATACCTGGAGTAAGCTTGTCAATTATTCGCGGCAGGAACGCCAAGGCCAGCATGATCAGGATTATCCCTGTAACGGCACCTACAAAAGTAAAGACCACAACCCATCCGATGTTCGCGGCAACTTCATGCATGTTTACCTCCCATATATTTTATGATCCAAGTAAAAATATCCGAACTCTGGAACTTCTCTTCTTTGTGCCTTTGTGCCTTTGTGCCTTTGTGCCTTTGTGCCTTTGTGCCTTTGT
>CAZION010000054.1:0-36292 GCA_964540865.1 uncultured Victivallis sp. | reverse complement strand
ATTGAAGGGGTTCCGCCTTATCCTATGCCTTATGTTTTAAAGTGTAGAAGAACCCTATTTTCATAATACAGCGCCTTTCCGCCTGGGCAATAGGACTGCGCAGGTTCCTTGGAAGATACACTTGCATCCGCCATTTGAAAGAGGCGAATAGTCGGAATAGTCTTCTTTTTATACGCTTCCAACATCTTTTCTTACATCGTGGCAAGGTTAATTTAAGGTAATAAAAAAAGGAATTCACATGAATATGCGTAAAAATGCACCGGTTGATTTTTCAGACGTCGAGATCAGTGACTCGTTCTGGACTCCGAGGCTCGATGTAAACAGGGAAAACACGATACCGACAATCTACGCCTGGTCCAAGAAGACAGGACGCATCGACGCCTGGAGATGGAAGCCCGGAAAGAAGAACAGGCCCCATCACTTCTGGGACTCTGATGTCGCGAAATGGATCGAAGCGGCCGCATATTCGCTTGAAAAGCATCCCGACAGAAATCTCGAGAAGCAAATCGACTCCGTGGTCGGCCTCATGGGCGCCTCCCAGCTGGAGGACGGATACCTCAACTCCTATTACAACAATGTCGAGCCCGAAAAAAGATGGACGAACCTGAGGGACATGCATGAACTCTACTGCGCCGGGCACCTGATCGAGGGGGCTGTCGCATATTTCAGGGCGACGGGTAAGAGGAAATTCCTTGACATCATGCTCAAATACGTGGAGCACATCGCAGGAGTCTTCGGGCGGAACCCCGGACAGAAGCGGGGATATTGCGGACACGAGGAGATCGAGATGGCGTTGCTGAAGCTTTACGGGCTTACCGGCAACAAGAAGCATCTTGAACTTGCCGGATATTTTATAGATGAGAGAGGGCGGAAACCTTATTATTTCTCTGTGGAACGGGAGGCCCGGGGAGAAAAAGGGCCTCAGAACGGCATTGATGATTATACCTACTGGCAGGCGGAAAGGCCGGTAAGGGAACTTGATGAAGCCCTTGGCCACGCGGTCAGGGCCGGATATCTTTACTCCGGCATGGCATCTCTCGCGGCTCAGACGAACGACAAAAAACTGTTTGAGGCATGCAAGAGGCTTTTTGAGGATATCATCCTGAAGAAGATTTATATAACTGGTGGGATAGGCTCCAAAAAGCATGGAGAAGCCTTCTCTTACGAATACGATCTCCAGAACGAGACGGCATATGCGGAGACCTGCGCAGCAATATCCCTGGTATTCTTTTCTCATAGGATGCTTGAACTGGAAAACAATTCGGTTTATGCGGATGTCATGGAACGCGCTCTTTATAACGGAGTCATGTCCGGAGTTTCCCTTGACGGGAAGGCTTTTTTCTATTCGAATCCTCTTTCGGCATATCCGCATCCGGGAAACATCCTTGAAAATCATGTGAAAGCGGAACGTCAGAAATGGTTCGGTTGCTCATGCTGCCCTAGCAATGTCGCCAGGCTACTGGCATCGCTCGGCTCATACATCTACATGAAAGGTGAGGACGAGATACTTGTTAATCTTTTCATTTCCAGTTCGGCATCGGTAGACATGAGTGGGAAGCCGGTGCAGCTCTCGCAGAAGACCAATTATCCATGGGACGGTTCAATTTCAATGGAAGTTTCGCCGGAAGTTTCCTCAGACTTTAAAATATCCATCCGCATACCCGGTTGGTGCAAAGAATATTCGTTGAGACTTAACGGGGCCAGGATCAGTTCTCCTGTTGTGAAAGGATATGCGGCAATAAGACGCAAATGGAGAGCCGGAGATAAGATTGAGATCGACTTTGAAATGCCTGCAACACTTGTGGAAGCGGATCCAAGGCTCAGGCATGATTGCGGAAAAGTTGCCATCCAGAGAGGACCTCTAGTCTACTGCGCGGAAGAGGTTGACAACGGTAAACATCTCTATGACCTGGCAATTGACGTATCAGATCCGCAGTTTTCAGTTAAGCCGGACAACTCGATTCTCAAGGGTGCGTTTGCTATCTTCATGAATGCCAGCAGGCGGAAGTGTTCAGGCTGGAAAAACCAGCTTTACCGCCCATGCGAGTCAAAGCTGGAGAAGTTCCGTCTCAAGGCCGTTCCCTATTTCTTATGGGCAAACAGGAAACAGGGAGAGATGGTTATGTGGATCAACCACAGATAGAGACATCAGACTGCAAATCATTTTTGGTTCGTTTTTTTTTAAGGGAAAATAAATTTTCTCCGACGGTTGAATGAGTTTGTCTTTTCTTCCCTTCATCGGTTGGATATTGGATGTTCAGTCATTTTGTCTGAGAAAGAGCCTCATTTTTTTACATGGGATGCCGCGTGCTGAAGTGCCAGGAGCGCCCACGTGAAATGTGAAGTCTGGTAACCGTAATACTCGTCGGTGCCGGACAATGGGTGGGGATAAACGGGCATGTCGTCATCATCACCACCGATACCAAGGGTTACGCCGCCTGGGATATTCCCCATTTGGAAGCTAAGGGCCGCAGGCTGGTGTATTCCGACACCGTTCATGGTGGAAATCTGGAAGGGATTGTTCCCGATAGTCCATTCCAGTAGACGGTAACCGTCATCAAGTAAAGCCGGACGTTTGAGCACGGAAGCGGCGGCTGCCAGCGCGGCGGCGGAAAGGCTGTATCTTGCGTTACTGCCTAATTTGCCGCTCGCCATGAAGTAACGGAAATAGAGTTTGTCACCAATCTGGCGGTATTTGCGGGCTTGATGTTCCTCGGGGATGGAGCTGTACAGGCCGTAGGGGAGAATGCCGAACGGATTCCTGTCGGCGAAAACACGGACATATTCGTCCGCCCATATTGAAATCGCATCGTGCCAACGCCCTGCATCCGGGTGTTCGGGCCATTCACGGATGAATTCGGCAATGACCAGTATCGGATAATCTGCGCCTACATGCTTGCGGTGAATATTTTCGGAGCCGGCCTCTGCACGGAAAAAACCGCGTGTGATATTCTGTCCGCCAATATGCTCTAGAACCTGCAGTTTGAGAAGGGAGTCAAGCGAGGCCAATGCATCTTTCCGGTCCGTCTCGGCCTGACCGTAGCGCCAGAGTTCAAGAAAGCCCCAGGCCCGCCATTGCAACGCGTCGGCGGTCATGTGATTCAAGCTCCTGTCGAAGCGGAGCGACCGGCGTGCCGCCTTTTCGCAGCGTTCAGACAGTGCCGGATTGGAATCACGCAGGGCGTTGGCGTAAAGGGCGAAAAGCGTAGTGAATTTGCCGGCCGGCAGCGCCCATGGTGTCGGCCAGATGCGGCGTTCATCGCCGCTGCGCTTGACATTGTCGGTGTATCGGCAGTCAAGGTTGTCATGCCAGATATCGCGTCCGCCCCCTATGTTTTGGAACAGGGCTCCGGTCTCTTCGTCCTGGATTCCAAGGAAGTAATTGACGCCCTGCAAAGCCTCATCAAGAAGGAGTCCCGGCTCCAGGCCGATTTCCTCTTCGCGTCCTTTCCAGAGGCGGTGGCCGACAAGAAGCGCAATGGCATTGAGGGCGGTTGAGGTCGCCCATTTGCGGAAATCACCGGCATCATGCCATCCTCCGGCCGCCTCCAGGTAGCGGTCCTGTTCGCGGATGTAGCCGTCATCCAGATGGCAGGCGTCATGCCAGCCCACGACCTTTCTGCCGCAGGACTGCACCTGGAAATAACGGATGCACTCGGGCAGGATGCGGAGCCAGACATCGTCGCGGATCACAAACACCGGACTGGGTGTGTTGCCGCAGAACGCCTGATAGACGCCATTTGCCTTGATGTGAGAGAAGTCACCTTCCAGCCATTTGCCGAAATCTCCGTTCTGGCATTTCATGGAAGCACGGTATTGGTAAGGAATCTGGCGCGGGTCATTGAGAGCATATTTCGAGAATTCATTCAGTTCAAGCACTGCGAAAATCGCATCGCCCATTATTCCGCGCGCTACAGGCAGGTCAGGGACAAGGGCACGCTTCCTGCCATGCCCATTGCGATAGCCCAGTTGATTTACAATTACTTTAAGTCCGTTCATAAGCTGGAATCCTTTATTGTTTTGGAGCCAATTTCAAAAGTCCAGATTTTCTGGAGTTCTGAAACGGGCTCTCTTAAGCAGAATGCCACGGGTGTGGAACGAGATGTCATTGAAAATTATATTCCCCTCAGTTTGCCTTGTTTTGACTGTGCTGAAAAGCATGTGCGATGCTGAAATAATTCTTCAGGATCTGGAATCCGTCCGGATAATTTGCGCTCGCCTGTTCGGGATGAAACTGGGTGCCGTAAACTGGTTTGCTCCGATGCTTGAACGCCTGCGCACGGCAATTGTCGGAACTTGCCGGCAATTCCAATTCAGCCCCAGGCTCCTTCACTTCGTCCATGTGGAATTCCTGTACTTTCACCACTTTGTCAAAACCGTCAAACAGCGAATCACGCTTTACAATCCGCACAGGATAAACACCCCATTCCTTGAACTGTCCAGGGTGGTAGCCGGGATTGTGATCTGCATCTCCCTCCCGCAATGTCCTGATGTGACCAAGCGTACTGCCGAACTTGTGCGCGTAAAATCCGCCTGACCTGGCGTTTTTTTCACTGTCAGTAACTACATGGATGATCATTTATTTCGTCTCCTTTCCTTGCAGACCTTCGCGTTTCCAAACTAAACAATACATACTCCTTTGAAACTCAATCATGTGCTTTTTAACGGAGCGCGGGTTTTCTAACCCGCGTTTTCTTCTCTTGGCGGGTAAGAAAACCCGCCCTCCGTTTGTTATTGATAAAACTGCGGCCACCGCTGTAGGCCGCTGATCAGTACTTCCCGTAGGTGCGTGCCGTTTCGATCATTGCGAAAAGGTTTTCGAAAGGTGTGTCGCGCCCGCACTGGTCGCCGGTGGAGAGAATGAAGCGTCCACCTTCCGCAGCATCATCTATCGCTTTTTTGGAAGCTTTAATAACGTCTTCTACAGATCCTCTCAACATCACTTCTGTAGTGTGCAGATTTCCCTTTAGTGTAAGTTTTTTTCCGTAAAGCCTCTTCAATTCAGCCAGATCGCAGTCACCCA
The DNA here is from genome assembly GCA_964540865.1 of uncultured Victivallis sp. GTDB lineage: Bacteria > Verrucomicrobiota > Lentisphaeria > Victivallales > GWF2-50-93 > GWF2-50-93. The sequence goes on along the minus strand of CAZION010000054.1, from coordinate 31,269 downwards.
TCGGCGATATTTCCAGGGGATCAATGACTGTCAAGGAAGTTTCTTCCGCCATTATTTTTATCAGTTCTTTTTCCGGGCCGCAGGAATGGACGTGTGTAGGAATCCCTGCAGAGGTGGCCAGTTCGATGACCCGTTTTACCGCTGGCAGCGTATTTTCACGAACGAATTCAGGTGACTGGTAAATCATTGTGCCTGAGCCGCCGACGCATAAGAAATCCGGCTTAACCTCCAACCCCATGATATAGGCAAACCTTTTTTCAACATCCGCTACACGCTTCTCGACTTCAGCCTCCAGTTTCTCCGGATTGTCGTAAAAATCAAAAAGTTTTTCAGGACTCCCGATCATGTTTGTGGATGTTATAAAAATGCCGAACAGGCCTTGGTCACCAAGCATCGCTTTCATCTTTTTCAGTCCTTCCGGCCCGCAATCAATTTGTTTTACACCTTCCAGTGGCTCCCATTTTGGTGGAACCGGAGGCAATCCAAGCTTGTCTAAAGAAACATTGCCGATAGAAGGATCACCAACGGGATAGACGTTGACTTTATCACCCCAAGTCATCTTGCCGGATTCACGGAAGTAGTCTTGCGTGATGATCTTTTCCGGATCGCGGCAGATTATCGCAGTCTGCCAATCATGCGCGGGAAGGGAAATGGTATTCTCAGGGTAGGTGAAAGGGAAATATCCATCCATCAGGGAGTCGATATTAAAGAATCTGGCGCAATCCACGTAGGCTTCCCATATTGGAGGATTGTTGTACAGGTATAAATCCCAAAACGGTTTTCCAGTTAATTTTGCCGGGATCATGTTTGAAAAATCCGGGGCGACTGGCACACAATCCGGAATATCGCCCTTCAATACTTTCAGCAATCGCTCTCTGGATGTCATATTCAATTCCCCATTAATTTCATCGGTTCTTTTGAAGGTGTATTTCAAATTATGTTTTTCAGATCCATGCAATAGACATGGCGGTGTCCCATGGCGAATATGGAGCATTTTATTCCTTCGTATCCGATAACACAGCCGACTTCATGGGTGGAGTCGAAAGAGATTGCAGATCCGTCGCGGTTCCAGCGGGGATGCAGGTCGCAGCGGATATCTTCCGAGGATATGAGTGCATTCTTGCCGCTGAAGAGTTCGGCGAGGAGCATGCCCTTCTTTTTCCGGATATCATAGAGGAGGAGTTTACGGTATCCTTCGGCGTCGGGATAGCTGTCGTACAGGATGAAATTTTTGTCGGGTGAATAACTGCAGTGTCCGTCGAACGAGAAGAAGTCAGGTTGCAGGATTTCATACTCCTGCGACTGGTCTTTCACCAGGCACAATGCCATCTTGCGGGGCAGGTCGGCATAGATCAGTATGTGTTCTGGGTCGCGCCAGATGTAGTGAGAGGCTCCGCCGAAGCCGTTCAGCACATGGATGTTCTTTCCGGAAAGGTCTGAAGTGATGACGAGCGTGTGCCAGCCGTCGCTCTTTATTCCGGGCATCGCCATGCTCCTGACCAGGCAGATGAAGCGGTCTCCGGACGGATTGAACGTTATGTGGTTGACCAGCAGCTTGGGATTTTTGGAACCGAACTTCTTGCAGAATATTTCCGAGAGTGCCGGCATCGGGATGATAAGCTTTTCCTTGGCGTTTTCCATATCTATGAGATACACGCCGTCATTTTCCGGGGCTTGCGTATTTGCGAATGGATCGGGAATTCCGGCATAGCCGTAACCAGGACGGAAATCAAACATGCGGCTGAAGTTTATGCTGAGCCCATGGCGTCCGTCCTGGGACACGTTTGCCAGGGGGCGCGGGAGAATGCGGATTTCGCCGGTGACGATGTTTTTGATTACGCTCCTGAAGGTGTCGCGGAGACAGCAGTTGTAGATGATCTCCTCGTTGGGCTTCTTTGGATTCCATTGCAGCATCGCGCCCTGCTGGAAATTCCATGTGTAAGTCGTTGCGAGTGGGATGAACTGGGAGTCGCTCATCCTGATCATGCCGAGTTCGGCGCGGTCGGTCTCTGTCTGCATCCGGTCCATGAATCCGACCCGGTTGCAGAGATGGTACTTTCCGTCGCCGCTCCAGGGCTGCAGGTCATAGTATCCGAAAAAATTATATTCCGGTTCCTTCGTAATCTTCTCAAACGGTTTCATCTGTGATTTTATCTGTTGCATTTTATTCTCTCCTTTTTCAATTTGTCTCGAAAGTATGTTGGGCTTTAGCCCGACACTCTTCGTTTTTTTATTTTTGTTCAAATTAAAAACATTGTCGGGCTAAAGCCCAACATACTTCTTTACCCTTACGATGTGGTGGTCTTTCGATATTTTAATGTCTGTCATTCGAAATTTATAGAGACGGCGGACGAGCCTTTTTCAAAAAACAAAGTCCCGTTGTGTGCATCTAGTAAATCCATCCTGCCTCCGGTGAATTTTGACGGTTGAGAATTTCGGGGCAGGCGGAGACGTGCGGTTTTCGCATTGTCGGAACCGATGACGGCATGGACGATGCGCCCGTTCCTCCAGGATATATCAACGGTGTACCCGCCGCGCCCTCTAAGTCCCCTGACATCACCGTCCGGCCATGCCGCCGGCAGGGCCGGCAGGAGGCTGATAATGCCGCCGTGGCTCTGGAAGAGCATTTCGCAGATCGCTGCAGTGCCACCGAAATTTCCATCGATTTGAAACACGGCTCCGTCGGAGTTCCCGTAGGGATGGGTGTCGAGAAGGCTTTCGGTTGTGAAATCAGTAATGAGGTGTGATAAATCATTGTACGCCTTTTCCGGCTCGCCGAAACGTGCCCATAGGCAGGCAACCCAGGAACGGCTCCATCCGGTGTGTCCGCCGCCGGCAGCCATCCGCCGCTCGAGCGACACCAATGCGCCCTTGTAGAACTCAGGCATACGCTCAGGTGTCATCATCTCCCCGGGGAAAATACCGATGAGATGTGAGAGGTGACGGTGTCCAGGTTCGTTTTCCTCTTCGTCGTCAAGCCATTCCTGCAACTGGCCGTGCCGGCCAATTTGGAAGGGGGGCAGCTCCGCCAGGATTTTTTTCCATTTTTCCTGTCGTTCGGAATCTACGCTGAGAATCTTTGATGCTTCGAGGCAGCGTTCCAGAATCTCGCGGATGAAAACATAGTCCATGGTCGGGCCGGCACAGTAGGTCACCGGGGAGGGGCCGCCTGCAAATGTGTTCTCCGGCGACTGCGACGGCGCCGTCACCAGGCGTCCTTGCGTGTCCCGCGTCAGGAAGTCCTCGAAGAAGTCAGCGTTTTCCCTGAGGAATGGATACGCGTGATCACGCAGGAAGGATTCGTCATGAGAATATTCCCAGCGCCACCAGAAGTGCTGGGCCAGCCAGGCGCCGCCGCTTGGCCAGATGTCCCAGGTTGCAGCCAGATATCGATGGAGCTGCCAGCGGTCGCCGGTACCCATGTGGATGCCACGGCAGCCGTAGCAGTTCCGTGCTGCGGTCCTGGCTCCAGGGATCATTTCCTCAAGATAGCTGAACAGCGGTTCTGCGCATTCGGGAAGGTTGACAGCTTCGGCTGGCCAGTAGTTCATCTCCAGGTTGATGTCTATGTGGTAGTCTGAGTTCCATGGCGGGCGCAGGTCCGCGTTCCACATGCCTTGCAGGTTGGCGGGGAATCGGCAGGAACGCGACGAGGAGAGCAGCAGGTAGCGCCCGTAATCGAAGTAGAGGGCCTGGAGTGCCGGATCGCTTTCGCCGGCGCGCAGGCGGCGGAGCCGTTCATCAACGGGCAGGGCGAGGACATCGTCCGGAGACGGAAGATTCAGTTCGCAACGGTTCCATAGGCGCTGATATTCCGATAGATGATGTTCACGTAATTCCGCAGCATCCTTGGAAATCATGGAGAGCGTATCGCGGCATGCGTCGGAGGGATCAGGATCGCCTGGGTCGGCGGCTACCGCCATGGCCACGCAGATGAGGACTTCGTCCGCATTCCGTACCAGCACATCGGCCAGGCCTGAGGAAACGGAGGAACCGCCGCGTACCGTTATCCTCGACTGGGCGGCGAAACGGATACCCTCAATGAAACGGCCTTGGAACCCGCTGCCGGAATCATTGCCCCACACATCCAGCTGGCAGTCAGGATCGGCGCATCGTTCCAGTCGGATTCCACAGGATATGGACCCTGGCTTGTCAGCTGTCAGGCGCACGACGAGGATCTGATCGGGAACGGAAACAAAGCAGTCCCGTGAATAACGTATTCCTTTGACTGTGAAGGAAGTTCGGGCGGTAGCGGTGGCAAGCTCGAGTTCACGCCGGTAGCTGTGTGCATATTCGCCGCCTGGATGGGTGATGCGGAGGTCTCCAAAAGGCTGGTAGGGCTGGATCGTTTCAAGCGAGACGCTTGCCTCAACCGGATCCGGTCCGCTGAGATAACGTGAGCAAAGATCACGCGCCAGTACAAAGTCCCTTGCGAACAGGGCTGCCCGGATCTCGGCGAGATGTTCCGGACGTGTTGTCGGCACATCGATATGACGGTCTACGCCGCGCCAGAGTTCCTCGTGATTGAGCGCCAATCGATCCTGGTCCGGGCTGCCGAAGATCATGGCTCCGATGCGGCCATTTCCAACGGGGAACGCGTCCAGCCAGCGCCGGGCCGAATGACTGAAGAAAAACATGTTTTTATTCTTTATTGTATTCATGGATTTCCAAAGGGCAGTGAATTCCTGATGTTGGGGGTATTGCGAATTTTAATATTAAAAGCTTCAACATGGCCGTCGCAGTATACAAAATTACATAATCTGCTGTGCCTGAAGTCGGCAGCTCCAATGTCACTCCCGAGACTCCAACACCCTACGCTGGGGTTGAATCCGGACGTATAGCTGTCTGCGAATGCCACCTGCCTTTCCGGATTCTTTACTTGGCCAATGACACGGTACGGTGTTGGTGTTGGAGTCCATGCGTTTGTCCATCCGCCGATGCCATAATGAGTCATACCGTATGTCACATATTGTGAGCCAAAATAAACTGTGTTTCTATCCATTGAAGGACAGTAGAGGAAAGTGTTAGCTTTCAAAGTTCCATTAGAAGCAACTGCCGGGTACAGATAGTCAATCATTAATTGCGGCCACATTTTCATGCCAAGGGCAGAAGAAGTAATGCCGTCCCAGACAGTAGTGGTCAATGCCGGCAGGCGTCCATCATAATCATTAATGTAATTTACCCAGCACAGGTGGAGTTGCCGCTCATTGTTTACGCAGGCAATGCTTTTGGCAACATCTTTTGCGCGCTTCAACGCCGGCAGCAGCAGCGCGGCGAGAATTGCGATGATCGCAATTACAACCAGGAGCTCAATTAATGTGAACGGCATGGAGATGCCATTTTGATTAGCATTTTTATCTTTCATTGATATGTCCTCCCTATATATTGCTGATTTGACTGATTAAGTTGGAGTCCAAGCTTTAGCTTGTATAACCTGTTCAATACCACGTCAAACTAAAGTTTGCCACGTCATTCGACATGGTGAAAACTCCAACGGGTATATTCCCGCAACGATCGTTATATATTTTTTTATAAATCACTGCGAGCTTTTCCTTTCGTATGACGAGAAGATTGTTTTGACGGTTCCATATGCGGCCTTTGGACGGCGGTATTCGTCGAAGGTCCCCTTGTTGTTGAAGCCGCGCGGACGCAGGAGTGCGCCGGAGCCCTGATAAGTGCGAATGTCGCAGAACTGCCACAGCGCCAGTCCGGCAATTCCGGGGTTGGAGACTGTCTCCTCGCAGACAAGGCGCAGAAGTTCAGACTGGTATTCTTCCGTCCAGAAGCCGTTGTGCGGGTCGCGGCAGCCATAGATTGCGGCGCCTCCTATTTCCGAGATGATGAACGGCTTGTCGGAGAGGCCGAGTTTTTCGAGTCCAGCTAGCATCTCTCGGATTTTAGGAATGACTTCGCCCAAGGGACATTCGTTCTCCCGATCAGGGGAGTACCAGCCGGGATAGATATTGAAGCCGATAATGTCAACCTGCTCCAGGAAGATGTCCTTCAGGTAACGGTTTGAGGCATATGTCACCGGGCGCGACGGATCGAGGCGGCGAATGAGCTTGATGAGTTCCGTATAGCATTCGCGTGCGAATTCCGCATCGCTGGCGCCTTCGTTCAGGAATCCCCACATGATGATTGACGGATGGTTGAAATCCGTGAGCACCATCGCCTTTGTCTGTTCGAGCTGGGCGTTGATGAAATTTCGGTCGGTCAACTGTTTCTTATCCTGTCCCCAGGCTAGGCTTTCCGAGAAGACTACGAAACCCAGTTCGTCGCAGAGGTCAAGGAATCTGGAATCCTGCTGGTAATGCGAACCTCGCACAAAATTGCAGCCCATGTTCCTGAGTAGCTGCAGATCGTACACCATTAGGGAGTCGGGTGTGGCCGGTCCAAAATGAGGATGCGCTTCATGGCGGCAATAGCCCAACAGTTTGAGCGGTTTGCCGTTGATGAGGATTTTGCCTTTCTCCGTTTTTACCTGCCGGATGCCGAATCGGACGGTAATGGAGTCGCCCCCGGAGTCAATGGTCATCAAATGCAAATTCGGTGTCTCGACACCCCATGGACTGGGATCGGGAACTAGCGCTGTGAATTCACCTGTATGCCCGTCGATCTTGTCAAACTCCGTTTTCCGGTAATTCTTCCCATCTATGCTGTAAGTCAACGGGGCCTGAGCTCCGTAGAACTCCACCTTGACTTTTATTTTTCCGGTTGACCAGTCTTCCGTGGTCACCTGGACCTGACGGATCGGATTGGATGGCAGCTCCTCCAGCCAGACCTGGCGGATGATGCCGCCGTAGTTGTAGAAGTCAAAGAAGTTTTCGTGCAACGGATTGTTTTCGTAGTCATAGCGGTTGTCAGTGACCACTACGATTTCGCGACGGACCTGGCTGGATGCAGGAACATTAAGCTCGAATGGAGTGTAAGTGCCGATATGCCTGCCAAGTAAAACTCCGTCTGCGTAGACCTTGCAGGACATTCCGGCTCCGCCAATCTTCAGCACTGATTCCGTGTCCGGTGTAATTTCTACGAAGCAGCGGTAGATTCCAAGCCCGCGTTTTCCCGCGTATGCCGGAAAAGCATCGAATGCCGACGGCACTGGAAGCCTGTCATTATACTTAATGGACGTAATATCCACTCCGTCGAAACCGACGTCCTGGATAAACTTGAAATCCCAGATGCGGTTCAGGTCATGGGATTTTCTTTTTTCGAAATGTGGATATGCTTTCATGGTCAGTTAACTTCCTTGTGGGTGTTATAAACGTTCAATGTGTCAATGGAAATGTCTCCGGTCGAATCGAGAACTTCGAAAAGGATCGTTGTGGCGCAAATCGGGGGGAACTGGCAGATGGCTTTGTGCCCGATACTTGTCCCTTCGTAAACTGTGACAGCGTCCGTGCCAGGCTTCACCTGGATGCGGAAGCGTGTAACGCTTTCCCCGAATCGTATGTCTTCGCTTACGATCAGATGGTCTATCAGTATTTTTTCTTTTGGCTTAAACGACCATACATTCCCGTTCCTGCCAAAGTCTTTGAGTTGCAACACCGGGGAGCTGAATCTGCGTTTGATTTCCATCCCCATTGCCAAAAGGTTTTCCGCATCTCTTTGCGGAAGAAGGCCGCGCCTGTCCGGCCCGATATTCAGCAGGAGGTTGCAGCCGCGTCCGACTGAATAATAATAGATGCCCATCAGCTCATCAAGAGACTTCACAGTGTCGGCATCGTGTTGATTGAAAAACCAGTTGCTGTAACGCATGCGGCAATCGCATTCGGCCGGCAGCCATCGCGATTCCGTCCCGGATATCCGATCCTTCTCATCGGTCAAAATGGAGACAGGTACTTCGTTGACCACATTGAAGCAGGGTGATGGCGCGAATCCGGCTTCATTTCCCACCCAGCGGTAATTTGGATCGGCGGAACCGAAAATCAGGAGTTCCTTCTGCATATCCCTGATTCGGCCTATGATCCGTTTCCAGTCGTAGGTATGCCCCTCAGAACCGCAACCGTCAAACCACAGCATGTCAATCTTGCCATAGTTCAGCAGCAGTTCGCTGATTTGATTGATGAAATAATCATCGTATCCTTTCGGGTCGGCATAGGCAGTTGAATCGGCATCAAAAGGAGAATAATAAAGCCCTATGGCCATGCCATGCTTGCGGCAGGCATCCGTGAATTCCCTGACAACATCCCCTTTCCCCTGTTTCCAGGGAGAACTCTTTACGCAAAAAGCGGTGTATGCGGATGGCCAAAGCGCAAAGCCGTCATGATGTTTGGCCACAAGCACCAGATATTTCATGCCTGCATCTTTTGCTGTCTTCACCCAGTTTTCACAATCGAGTTCGCTTGGATTAAACCGTGCGGGATCCATTTTGGCGTTGCCGAAATCATTGGTGTAATCGTAAAAGGTCCGGATTCCGAAATGAAGAAACATGCCGAATTCCCAGTTCTGATATTCGAGCTGTCTTGATGTAGGCAGGATCCTGTTTTTCATATCACTTGTCTTTGACATCATTTATTTCCTTTTCGTTATATGGATATGCTTTCATGGTCAGTTAACTTCCTTGTGGGTGTTATAAACGTTCAATGTGTCAATGGAAATGTCTCCGGTCGAATCGAGAACTTCGAAAAGGATCGTTGTGGCGCAAATCGGGGGGAACTGGCAGATGGCTTTGTGCCCGATACTTGTCCCTTCGTAAACTGTGACAGCGTCCGTGCCAGGCTTCACCTGGATGCGGAAGCGTGTAACGCTTTCCCCGAATCGTATGTCTTCGCTTACGATCAGATGGTCTATCAGTATTTTTTCTTTTGGCTTAAACGACCATACATTCCCGTTCCTGCCAAAGTCTTTGAGTTGCAACACCGGGGAGCTGAATCTGCGTTTGATTTCCATCCCCATTGCCAAAAGGTTTTCCGCATCTCTTTGCGGAAGAAGGCCGCGCCTGTCCGGCCCGATATTCAGCAGGAGGTTGCAGCCGCGTCCGACTGAATAATAATAGATGCCCATCAGCTCATCAAGAGACTTCACAGTGTCGGCATCGTGTTGATTGAAAAACCAGTTGCTGTAACGCATGCGGCAATCGCATTCGGCCGGCAGCCATCGCGATTCCGTCCCGGATATCCGATCCTTCTCATCGGTCAAAATGGAGACAGGTACTTCGTTGACCACATTGAAGCAGGGTGATGGCGCGAATCCGGCTTCATTTCCCACCCAGCGGTAATTTGGATCGGCGGAACCGAAAATCAGGAGTTCCTTCTGCATATCCCTGATTCGGCCTATGATCCGTTTCCAGTCGTAGGTATGCCCCTCAGAACCGCAACCGTCAAACCACAGCATGTCAATCTTGCCATAGTTCAGCAGCAGTTCGCTGATTTGATTGATGAAATAATCATCGTATCCTTTCGGGTCGGCATAGGCAGTTGAATCGGCATCAAAAGGAGAATAATAAAGCCCTATGGCCATGCCATGCTTGCGGCAGGCATCCGTGAATTCCCTGACAACATCCCCTTTCCCCTGTTTCCAGGGAGAACTCTTTACGCAAAAAGCGGTGTATGCGGATGGCCAAAGCGCAAAGCCGTCATGATGTTTGGCCACAAGCACCAGATATTTCATGCCTGCATCTTTTGCTGTCTTCACCCAGTTTTCACAATCGAGTTCGCTTGGATTAAACCGTGCGGGATCCATTTTGGCGTTGCCGAAATCATTGGTGTAATCGTAAAAGGTCCGGATTCCGAAATGAAGAAACATGCCGAATTCCCAGTTCTGATATTCGAGCTGTCTTGATGTAGGCAGGATCCTGTTTTTCATATCACTTGTCTTTGACATCATTTATTCCCTTTTCATTTTTCAGTTGCGATTCACTTGGGCGGATCGGATCATATCGCAAGCTACATCAGGCGCAAACAGCGCACAGGTCTTCGAGAATTCTATTTGTGCATTATGTGGTTTCATGGAAGTATTTCCCCTTCCTCAAACGCGTCAGGATAAAACGGCAGGAAGTCGCTGTTGGGCGAGATGCCGATGATCTCGTCGCCCCGCCAGGTGATGGAGTAGTCCACGTTGTCCGTCCCCTCGACCTCGGTAGATACCGGCAAGTCGTAGGTCAGCGTCACTTCAGCGGGCATCAGATCCCTCGGCACAAAGAAGTAGTCACCTACGATAAACAACGGCAAGGCCTTTCCGGCAACGACGAGCCTTGCCGACGTCCGCGGCGTCCAGCGCGGAATCCGTATCCAGAGATTCAACTTGGAGGCGGGAGTAATCTTGACCGTGGCCGTCTTTTCGCGTTGCGAGGTGATGCGTACATTCTTGTCGGCGTAATCGAAATGGAAGTGGATTCGCAGGTCAGTCTCATTGGCAACGGCGATATACCGGTAGACGTCAACCAGCGAATGAATCACTGCGGCTGTTATGTCAACGGTGGCGATCTTTCCGGCATGGACCTCGGTGTGCATTCCGCCAAAGGCGCCGATCAGCAACGGTTCAAGCTCGTGGTGTTTTGATGATGGGACATCGGTGATCTGGCTGGGAATCAATCGGGCACGAACGATCCGTTCGACATCGTCGAAAAACTCGGTGAAATCGTGCCGCGTGGCCAGCCAGAGCGCCAATTGGGCCGCATCGCCTGGGGACGTCGGCTCACCCTTCTTGTCCTTGTCCATGTCATGGGAGATGAACCCAGATTTCTTCAGCCGGGTGCGGACCGTCTTGCGATACGTTGCCGCCACGGTATCGATATACTCGCGTTGGCCGGTCAGTTCCCCATAGAGCAGCAATCCCCGCAATGTGCCGAAATAGGAATGCGTATGGCCGCCCGGTTGTTTGCCAAGCGACCCGTCAGGCTGAGTGGTATTGGCCAAGTGAAAGCGAGCAAACCGTTCGGCTGCACGCAAGGCTAGCGGATCGCCAGTGTCCTGATAGTACCACACCAAGGCCTCGATCAAGCGGCCGTGGCATGCGGGATAGCCGGAGCTAATTCCCCAGGTCGCTTTGGCGGTCTCCGTGCCGACGCGCTGGGCGTAGTCGCATTTCTCCAGTAACCAGGCACCGTCTTCTCCCGTCAATCGCAGTAACGACTCGACCATAGCATGCGCTTCTTGCGCTGCCTGCTTGTTCTGCCGGTAATGCGTCATGGCGGTGAGTGCCAAAAGACCTTCGCGCAGTGAATGCAAATCAAATTTCGGCGTCACGTCTTGCAGGTCAAACGGGGCGAGGCACAGATGATCAGGATTATCGAAGAATCTGAACACGTTCGCCTCCATCGCCGCTGCCGTCTCTACGGGGATCGTGAACCCGATCGCATCCCGCAGTTGCAGCATGGCGTCCCACCAGCGGCCCAGGTTGTGGCCCGGCCAGTCGGACGGGTCGACCGACACCGTGCCGTCCTTGGCTGCCCGCGCATGGAAATAGGGAAGAAAGTTCCGTTTGGGGTCAAGATTGGCCAGCAGGTTCCCGCCCGCCAGCTCCATGACGCTTCGCAGGTCGATGCGCGTAATCATGTCCGGCGATCCTTTGGCTGGGAGCGGCATGGGATACATGCGGGGGTTAGTTATTGCCTGTGTTGCTTTAATCTTTTTATTCATAATATCTTTCTCCAGGCAATGTGAAGGCTTTGCAACCCTTCGCTTGGACATTTAGGATTTCCCATAAAGTTGAAAAATACCAGGCGCACCGGCGGCAAACCTTTTCGGATGTACCCTTTAGGAAGTTGCCAATTAGTTTCTTCGGAACGACACTGCTCCATGCCGAAACCCCAGTTGCTCCAGGAGAGGTTGAGACGTTGTTTCAATCGTTCCGGTTGCTTCTCTTTCATATCCAGGAACGCGGCATGTATTTTGTCATTTTTGAGTTCGAAATTCTGTTTTTTCATTTCATTTACCTTAATATTTATTTTCACTACGATTTACTGGATCTTATCGGAACGCTATTGACGACAGTGTCCCCTTGCCACGTCAGGCGCCAGACCGTTTTGTCGCATGGCTCTTCGGTGGTGCGGACTGGCAAGGCATACTGCAGCGTGATCGGCTCACAGTTCAGCACCAGCTCGCCGTCGAGATAGATGAAAGCGCCTAGGTGCGGCGGATGCACCATTCGCCCACCAACGCTGACGCGCAATGAATCGGCGGGTGTCCATGCCGGAATGCGGATGCGGATCGGTCTCGCGGTTTTCGGCTCGATCCGCAACACGGCTTCGTCGGTGCGGGAATGCGTGATGCGCAATTGGTCATCTTCGTAATCGAAGTGCCAAAGCAGGGAGAGGCCGCGCTGATCCTTTACCAGGGTGTGTTCATGAAGATCGGACAACGAGTGAACCACTGCCGCCAGAACATCGTAGATCAAATCTTTAACATCCCGGTAATACGGGCAACCCCAGCCACCAATCCAATTGTCTTTGATTGTCAGGTCACCTTTTCGGGCGGGCGCACCCACATCAGTCGCGGCAATTTGACCGGGCAGGAGGTTGGATCGCAGAATCCGCTCCACATCATCCAGCAGATCCCATTGCTGATCATTGAGCGCCAGCCAGAGCGCGAGTTGCGCGACGTCGCCCGGACTGGCGGACTCGTATTGCTTTTCTCCAAATCGGTTTATGGACCAGGTGTTGGTCATTCCGATATCATGGCAGGTCCAGCCGTCCTGGGAGATATTCCGCCGCCAGATCGAATGGCGATAAATCCTAGTCACCGCATCGATGTAATGCCGCTGTCCGGTGAGACGGCCAAACAGGAACAAACCGCGTAAAGTGCCCATATACGAATGATTGTGGCCGAAGTGGGTCGCATCGAAAAACTCCGTCCGCGCCTCGCCATGCTCGTCCGCAATCATGCGCAAATGCAGACGCGCCAGACGGTCGGCCAGGCGGAGCGCAAGCTCATCACCGGTGGCCTCGTAGAACCAGACGACGGCCTCCAGGCAGCGACCGGTGGTCTGCGTAGCATCAAACCAGCCCTCCGTATTTTCCTCCTCCTTGACGAAATTTTGCGACCACTCGGGAACCCGGCCGGCAATCCCCAGTCGAGCGACATCCAAGTGACCGTCGGGACGAATGGCGCGATCCAGTGATTCGAGGAACTCGTGGCCGCGCTGCCGCGCCCAATCACTATTACGCCATCGGACCAGGGCATGATAGGCCAGCATGGTTTCACGAAGATTATGCGGATTAATTGCCGCTTCCCCGCCGTCCGGGGTGTCAGCGACGAGCAACCGCGCGGGGTTTTCGGTCAACCGCTTCAAATTTGCGAGCATCGCATCCTCAATGTGGGCCGGAATCGAAAATCCGGTGGCGTGCTCAAGCCGGAGAATCGCATCCCACCAGCGTCCGACATCGTGCGCCTGTTCATAACCAGTAATCGGCATATAGCCGGCCTTCGGGTCCATCCAGGCCAGCATGCCTTGGCCGCCAAGTTCCGCAGCTTGCTTCAAACTGTAAGCGGGTCTGTTGTTCATATCAGTTGCCTTTGACCTCATTTATTTCTTTTTCGTTTAGCGCCTTGTAGAATACGGCGAAATCATCGACATACCCATCAAGTGAAACGCAGTCCTTCCTTTCGACCTTTGTCCCGTCGTGGAAGCGTGTTGACCAGCCTCCGCCGATGCGTGCCCAGTATGGCCTGTTCATGAGCGCCTTCCCTGCGGCAACCTGCTTGCCGTTTAGATAAAGCTTGAAGCAGTCGGAGAATTTTTCCGGGGCCGCGTTGTCCAGCACAAGCGCCACATGCTGCCATTTTCCCGCTTCAATCGGGGTTGAAATCCAGGTGCCAGTCCAGTCTTTGTCTTTGAGGGAGGAGGTTCCCGCATATAAGTTGCCATTGTCAAGATAGATATTCATGACTTCTGCATTGGCACTTCCATCCTGGTAGATGACCTGGCGATTTTTAACATCGTCGGCCTTGAACCAGAAGCTTATGGTCCGGTTTCTTCCCAGCGCGTCAAAGCGCGGAATCTGTTTGTTGTTGTCGATGTCATAAAAATGATGAAGCGCAACATAAGTTGTTTTGCCGGGCAGATGGAGGACTTGTCCGCGTTCCTTGTCTTCGGCCCAGTCGCAACCCGCATTCAGGCCGCAGAAAGCCTTTGTGTTTGCAGCAAAAACAAATCCTACATTGTCCTTGACCCACTTGTTTCCCCCCGGCACGCTTTCTATAGCGATTCCGATTTCCGGAGATTTGTCGAGTGGCAGGAAGAGAAGACAGTTGTCCATTGCAGGATATCCTACTGGAACCGGAAGATAGTGAACTGAACTATCACCACCGGCACTTTTTGCGGTCAGCGATACTATATATAGACCTTTTTTGCTGAAGGCATGTGTTGCTTCCACTCCGGAGGCCTTCGTTCCGTCCATGAAATCCCATTCGAGTTCGGCAGGGGATTTTCCGGAACTGAAGACGTTCGTCGCCTTGAATGAAATGGATTCTCCAGCATTTGGTTTTTCAGTAGAAACTGTGGGGATGGCGGACGATGGTCCGCCCGGGATGACGCACTCGACGGACTTGCCCTGTTCTTTTACAAGATAGAATGATCCGGTCACAGAGGCGTTTATCTTGATGTCTCCGAAACCGGGAAGCTTGACGTTCACGTCCGTCCTTGCACCCCTGGGTGCGTGTGCGAAGACCAGCCATTCGCGCTGCGGTTCCTGTCCCAGAACCAGTGCAAGGGGGAATACCGGTATTTCACTGTAAAGACCCCAGTCTTTGGCAGGTGGCTCCAGATTTGTCTCAAGAAGATACCAGCGCTCTTTTTTCTTCAGCTCGTCCGTCAGCGCAACTTGATAGGGATGTTTGCGGGCCGGGTTGGGCACCAATTCACCTTTCCTCCAGAACTTCTGGAGTACCGGTGATGCGTATACTTGGTCGACGGCCTTGACGTTCGCCATGAAATACTGTTCCGCATAAGCGAGACTTTCCAGGTAGCGGAAGTCGCGGAGAGCTCGGGGTCTAGTGAGCCATAACCCGTATTGCAGCATGCCCTGGTAGCGGTCGCCATCATAGATTTGACCACCCTTTCCTGCGTATTGGCCGCGCTTGCCGTTGATACCTCCAGTATCTCCGTCCCATGTCGAAAGCTCGAACCAGTAGTTGGGGTTGTCCTTGTATGCATCCTTCAGCATGAACACCCAGTTCATCGCCTCGATCTGCATGCTCGCCGAAGTATAGTCCGTCGTGAAACCAGACCAGTCATCAGTATAATATGAAGGTGAACCGCCATCCCATGCGAGATGCTGCCAGCTCATCCGTCCGCATCCTGACTGCTGATCCATGGAGGCCTCGCCGACCCAGCCGCCCCAGCGCCCCAGACATCGTGGGCCGAAAGCGTCATAGGCGACAAACTTTGCGTTCTTTTTCCAGGTTTCACTGACCAATCCATCAAGCATCCCCTGCTGTAAGGCACGATAGTGTTTGACCAACTCTTCAGAGAAAAGCTTTTCGCGGAAGGCCGCGTCTTTTCCATCTCCATACTTGTCGACATAGCGTTTCGATTTTTTCGCATCATGGTAGTTGAGAACCGGATGCTCATTGTTTGACAGGAAAATCACAAACGGCGGATCAGGGTATATCTCCTGGGCGAGCTTCATACAGGCACTGGTGACTTCCTCTTTTCCCAATTGCTTCCATGGTTCTATAGGGCCCATGGGGTCGACCATCCACTGGACTTTGCCGTCAATCCCGATGACGTTCGGATTCTGCTCGGGCGGCAGATTGAAATACTTCTTGTCAGTGGTCAGCTCCATCTCGAATTGGAAACGGTAGAATGATATCGGCAGCTTCAGGCGTGCGGCTTCCCGCAAAGCTGGCTCAAAATACTTTTTGAAATTGTCGAGGCGCATCTGTACGTATTTTGGCAAGGCACAGTTGGCCTCCCCCCATTGCGTATCTGCATAGGGCCATTGAAAGCACAGGATCAGGTGATGTCCCTGTTTGATCAGCCCGAGCTGATACTCCGGAGAGAAATTGTGATTGAGCGGCGCCCAGGTAGCAGCCAGCGGAAACGGACGTCCCTCCTTGTCGAGCGGCGCCTTCAGCACTTCAGTCCTTATTTCCTGCACAGTCTTGGCGCCCAGCGCAGACAATGGCGCCTCTTCCTGTTCCGCCGCCATGAGACAAGCCGCAGACATGATGGACAGAGCAGTGGCGCCAAGCCCGAATAATATTCTTTGAAACCCGGATCTTCTTGCGTTCATTATTTCCCCATTAAATTAATTTATTTCTGGAGGATCACTGCTGCTTGTTTGCATCTCACGAAAGTTGCGGAGCTTCCGGTATTGCCGATTGGCAGGGAAGCCTGTCCTTCCTTGTCACCAGAAAGAATCCATTCAGTTATATTAACTATGCCCGAGATCGTCGGGAGCTCGCTGCCATCCCCGCGTTTTGCCGTTGCGGCTCCGGTCTCCGCTCCCGCCCTGATCAGGCCCGGGCATTCGACTTTCAGTCCGCCTGCCACGGCGGTCACGCTCTTAATCGGCTGATCGCACAGGATTGAGACACCATTCCATGCGGCGATGTATTTGCCAGTGTAGTCATGCGCCACGATGGCACTGTTCCTGCCTGGACCAACCTTGGGATTTGCCTCGCCGGTCAGAAGATCAACGCCTTTCAGCGCATTGTTTTCCTTCGAGTCGTAGGAGTTGGCGGCCAGCAGTCCGTTCTCCTGCCAGATCACCTGGCCTGCGGGGCCGTTCAGATCCAGGCCTATCTTGTTTTCCGCATGCAGGGAGTTCATTGTCTTCCGCAAGTCGCCGGCATCGTCCTTTACCATGTCGAAAATAACTGCACCTTTGAAGTCCTTGCTGCGCCATAGCACCCGCACAGGGCCGCTAGCATCCGATGCGAGCGTTTTCGCGTTCTCGCCGGAGACGCGGTAGTTTGACGCCACCAGTTCCACGTCCTTTTCCCATGGCCAATTGTTTTGGAGCACTCCGTCGAAGTCCTTGATGGTGCTGGCCTCATTGGAATTATCCGGCGACAGGGTGCCATGCACATACAGGATTCCGGGCTGTTCCTTAAGCCATCTGGTGATGCTCTCAATCGTGGAATCCATAATTGGAAACTCGTTCAAATTCGATAGCGCGATGATCCGGTAGCGCGCAAGATCCAAGTCGCTGGCGGCCTGGTTCAGGTCTGGCAGGTAATCGTAGGCGTTCAGCAGTATCAGGCCAGGGGCGTTAAACCTGAGGCCGCCCGGCCAGTCATGGGGATGGACAATCAATGCCTGGGGATTCGGATTCAGGCGCGGCAGACTGGCGAAGACTCGCATGGTGTCGTTCACAAATTTACCCATGATGAGGAAGCTCAGATGCGTCCGAACTTTGAACTCCTTGGCACGCTTCACCGCCGGATGCTCTACGGCTTTTTTATCGTCGAGCTCCATCGTGTCGTCGCTGGCTTTAACATCATCGAGCATGTTCTTTGTCATGTTTTTCGGCGCTTCAACTTTTTCGCTCTCGGCACGGTAGAGGGTTTCGACGTAGGCCGCATATTTGGTCATGGCCTGCTCGAGGATCAGGCATCCCGAATACATTTCCTCGGGGCTCACACCGAAAATAGGTTCGTCCTTCTTTTCGACGGTGGCTCCGAAACCGCCGAACCAGCCGCTGTCCGCTCCGGCAAGCCAGGCGGAAATGTTGTCGGCATATGGGCGTTCCCATCGCTCGACGATGAATTCCTTCGGATATGGGGCGTTATACTTAGGTGAAGTGCCGGCGTTCAAATTGCCGTACAGGTGTGTGCACCCATTGGCGAGCCAGTTTATCGGCCGGTCGGGCCAGAGTGTCTTGAAGCGCCGGATATAGGTGTACATCTCTCGGTTGGAACCGTCATACCAATAACAACCGCCCACGTCGAATTTCCAACGCTTGTCCGCAGGCGTCACGCCTCCTTGTCCGGGGAGATATGTTTCGACAATAAACCCCGGGCGCAGTTTTCCGTAATACAGTTTCGTATAGTCGTATAGGATGTTGAAGCCTTCCACAAACTTGCCCTGCGCCCAATGTTTCCAGGCACGTTCCTCGTAGGTCGAAAGATTTTTGCGATCTCCCTTGACCCTCTCGGGATCGATTCCGGCATCCCAGCAGAACAATGGCCAGCCATTGCCCCACATCGCCTGGATATCTGCACTCATGCTCTCTTCGCCGTATACTACGCCGTCGCACCATGGCAGCGTTTTCGGAGTCAGCTGGGTTTTTATCGTGAGCCAGAACCTGTCCTGCCAGGCGGGATCCGAAATAAGGTCGCAGGGATTCCCCACCGTGTTCACACGTGGAATGATTATTTTGCCAGACTTGTAATTCCTCTTCCCGGTTTCATTGGGTTCGAGAGGCACGCCGCAGGTGTAATAGGCATCGGCCACCGGCTTCTCGGCATCGCCGTTACCGCAATACCAGACCAGATTTTTCTGCCCGCCGACGGAGTGAACACTTGGGCGCGGTGCAGGCAATGGCTTGCCCTCCGACTTAGCCAGGGCGTCCGCAAGGTAGAGTCCAATAGCTTCGTCTTTCTCCCGGGATGCAGCTTTCCGTATCGCCTCGGTCTCTGATGGGGTGGCGATTCCAGCCAGAAGCGCAGCGGCGTGCAGCCTGACCCATTCATGTGGATCCATGATTGCCTTGGCCAACGCCTGGCGTCCCAGGGCTGAATCCCGTTCCAGCAGCTTGGCGAGGGCGTAAGTCCGGGTGTGGGCATCCCTGTTGAGGCATGCTTCCCCCAATGCCTTGAGCGACCATTCATCAGCGTTGCCGGCCAGTTTGTCAACAATACGCATCCGGATATAGTTGTGTGCTGTCTTCAGATCGAAGAGATCCCGGTCGCGTCCAGGAGGTGGACGTTGGCTGAGCAATGCCAGTCTTGCGGTACGTGCAATGACCGAGTAAGGTTCGTTGGCGAGGACCTCCATTCTCCCCGCTATGTCGGTATCCTGCTTTCCGTTCAATGCCGGCAATGCGGCTACGACCACCGCCTCGTCAGGATCATTCAGGAATGACAAGGTCTGGCGTGCGTCAGCCGACTTGATACGCAAGAGGCCTTCCGCGGCAAATGACCGCATTTCCGGGGATGAGTCCAGGCAAAGTCTGGCAAGTGCCGGTATATCTTCCTTTGTTCCAAGCTTGGACAGCGCATCAGCCGCCCGGACTTTGAAGACCGGGTTGGAGATCAGGCTTCTCGCCAAAGGCAGCAGTGTCTTGGAATCTTTGCCGCGTTTCATGAGACTGTAGGAGGCTGTGAACGCTACTGCCGGTTGCTTGTCTCCGGCCAGCGTGTTCAAAAGATCCAGCCCGGTTTCTTTCTCATAATATCCAAGGGCTACAGCGGTGGCCTTGCGAATCTGAGGATCTTCGCTGGCCGTACACGACTTCATCACTTTCAACGCCTTCTCCGAGCGGGAGACCCCCAGGCATCGCAAAGCTCCGAGACGCTGTTCCATGCTGGATTTATAATATCCACCACCAGGCTGCTGAATGCTGCGGCCTTCTACGGGTGCATCCATTCCAGGCAGTGCGACGTCGGTTCCCGGTTTGGTCTCATCAAGGGAATTGTCAATGGCGTCTTTTGTGAGTGCAGCCACCATGGCCAGCAGATCCTTTTCGAATCTGTCTGGATTTGACTGTAGTATCTTGTATGCTGAATCTTCAAGCGGTGTCCCCAGTACAAGCGGAAGCGCAATCCAGGCCATGGTCAGCCCATCTTTCAGGAACTTCGTTTTGCGGGAATCGGCGATCATGTCATGTGCGGAATTCAGAACCCTGGCCGCGACCAGCTGGTTGTCGGGATATTTTTGCAGATACGGCTGAATGAATTTGAGGCGTGTCTCCCCGGTGTTGGATATCCAGGTGGCCTTTACTTTCTGGGAAACGTAGTACGGTTCGAAAAAATCTTTTTTCTCGATACGCCTGGCGGTAAGCGCGGCGGAGGTTTCCGCATCCAGCTTCAGCTCTGAAACCAGGAACTTTGCCACCGCCTCGGCGAGGGGGGGCAGCGCGCTCTTAGGAGGAAAGGGGATTTCCAGATGCCTGACTCCGGCAGCAGTGTAGAGAGCGCATGCCACTTTGTTGTCTTTCAACTTATATTCCACTATGGCATCCACGGGTGTAACCGCGGAAAATGCCGGCAGTAGCTGCGCCTCTTCCAGATTATAGGTGCCGCCACAGATCTCGTTGATGATTGCGCGCGACCGCAACTCGCTGACCAGTCGGATGGCTGGATTCCCACCCAGGCTCTCCTGCAGATACAGCGAAAGGCAAATGGCTACACGTTCAGCTTCCTCCGCATTGTCCTTGGCGCTAGGCGCTGCAGGGATTGCAATCCGCAGAGGTTCAGCAGCAAGCATTGAACCCGTCATGCAGAACATGATGAGCCAGCTGACGATAAATCGCTTACATTTTCTCTTCATTTGAGTATTCATGTTTTTTCCTGTTTTCAATTCGTCATTCTACAAAGCGAAGTTTTCCGAAGGCGTTGAAACTCAGGTTCGATGCCTCGAAAAGGGTGTTCCATCGCTGCAGTTCGGGTTTTCCTGCATAGCGCGACCTGGTGAAATTGCCGTACCATAAGGATCCTATCTTGATAGGAGGGCAATTCTTGAAGTCGGAGAAGGGCAGATACACCTCCATCGACCAGGAATCCTTGCCTTTGGAGATAGCAGTCTTGCATCCTGTGGCGTTCCATTCCTCGGAATCAGAGGAGCGATCGAACACCGTGCCAAGCGAGTTGACGACCAGCTGACAGTATCCTGAACGCTCGCCGGTGACATCTAAAAACATTTCTATGCAGTCGTCCGAGTAGACGTCTGAGTCGCGGGCGGTGCATTTCGCCCTTATCTTTTCCATTTCAGATTCTGTGAGCTGGAATCCGAAGGTGACTCCCTTGTCAGTCCACACCCCTTGAACCGTGGTTCCATTGGCTGGCACGGGATTTTTCTGATCCATCGCCATTTTGAAGGGATTCTTTTCGGCATCCTTCCAGCAGACATCGTCCAGCTTTCCATCAACAAGAGGATTCGCGCCGACCTTGAGTATTTTCAGTTCGGCGAGTCCGCCGCCATCGTGATAGCGGTCGGATTCCACAATGAATTTATCGAGGACTTCCCCGAAATAGTTGACGCGGCGGCGTTCGACCGTGTTTTCTCCTGCCAGTTTTCTGGCTTCAGCAAGCAGGGCCTTAAGTTTCAGAGCCTCCTTGCGCGGCATTGTCTCTTCATTGATCTGCTTTGGTGAGACATGCCAGCTGGTCAGCGGTTTCTGCCATTGGATTTTCTCCCAGCGGTCGGTAAGCGTTGCATAGATTTCCCGCATCGGCTCCTTTGCCGGACCATACATGAGGTTCACAAATTCAGTAATGGCTGCGTCAACATTGAAGTCAGGATTCCACATGAGCCGCCACCAGCAGTACGTGGACGGATTCTGTCCGGCGAAATAATCTCCGCAGAGACCTTCGCCTTCGATGTCGTCGAGATGAGCTTTCTCAAAGGCCTGCATGACATGCGGATATTGGAAGGGCAGGGTGGTGTCTTCCACGGGCCAGCATGGATATGTCCATATAAAAACTTTCTTTCCTGTCGCCTTCTTCCAATCACGGATCATGTCGCCATGCGCCTTTGCAACTTTGGGTTCCTTCTCGTTCACCCCGTACATCAGGCAGACGCAAACGACTACGTTGTCCGGCAGTTTAAGTCCTTCTGTCGGGAGCGTGTAATTCACATAGGGCAGATAATAAACGGTCTTGTCCGGCCAGCGCGCCTTGACCAATTCGGCGACCCTCACGACATATTCGCACATGATTTTACTTGCCCTTGCCAGAGGATCGGCGTTGGGATCAAAGAGCTTCTTGCAATATTCACAGCTGCAAGAAACACCCTTGTCGGGCGGAGAGATGTAAATCACCTTGTCTGTTGGCGGTCCCCAGAGGGTCGCGTTATCCCAGAGGAGCCAAGGTTTTTTCTCCCCTTTCTCATAGAAGTTTGCCACATCCTGGACAAAAAGCTCCGCTGTCTTGGGATTGCCATAGCAAGGCATTCCAGGATTGCGATTTCCGCTGAGATCCAGTTCAAGGCATTCGGGATACGGCTTGAGAGTGTCAAAACGTATCGGCGTATGGCATCTGATATCCACGGACGTAGATTTGCCCCCACGGTAGCGGGAGAAGAGTGTAGGGTCGCCACCGCTCAACTGTACTCGCAGGGTGCGGACAGGGGCATCCGTGTAGTGAACGGGAGGAACAGTGAAATCCTTCTGCTTCGGGATGACTCGACCATCCTCTCCCGGATAATACCAACGGACTCCCATATAACGTTCCAAAACGTCGTATACGCCGAAAAGCACTCCCTGATTGTTTGGCGTAGTGCCAGGGACAGTTGGACCTGACAGTGTCCCGACGATGGCCAGTCCACCCTCAAAAGTCTTTACCCGGAACCCTTCCGGACGCAGGCCATCTATCCCGATTTTCAACTGCCTGGTCAACTCCGATTCGCCAATCAGTATGACAAGACCTTCCGTTTTTACATTGTCCGCAACTATCGGCAGTTCCGCGCCGGTAGCAATTTTCACGTGCTCCTGCAGCTCCTTGGCCGCTTTCAGTTCAATGTTCCTATGATTTGCGAACTTATCTTTCGCGATGACGATGCTGGCCTGCGATTTGCCGTCCTTTACCAACTCGAGAATTCCACCGGAAGGTTTCTCCTGGAGCTTGACCTTGTTGAGAGCCGGATTAGCATCCGCTTCGGCGCCGACGCATGGATTGGAAAATACAATTCCCAGCAATCCCAATCCTGCCATCACTTTTTGAAAGTTACATCTCATGTACGCTCATTGAACTTTGCAATTGTATAAATATCTATATTGATTTTATCCGGCGGTCTCCAACACGATTACCGTGTCAGGCGCCATCCTGTCTTTCTCCGCAACGCTGATCCTTATGCCATCCCTGCCAATTTTGATATCCGCATGGCTGCACGTGAGCGCCCTGGCAGATTTGCTCATGTTTTATTTTTCTTCCGGTTCAGGATTGCCACCTAATTTAACGTATAGGAATTTCAAACAGATGAACATTCAACTTTGAACATCGAATTAAAAACCGAATTCATTCGAAGTTGGAAGTTCTATGTTCAGTGTTCGATGTTCAGATTATTAAAGTTGCTGCCTCTGGCCGCTTAATTAAACGTTAAGGAATTTCAAGTTGCGGCCCTTGGCCGCCTAATTTAATTCAAGATTCCCTCCTCCTGAATTCTACCAATCGAAATACGTCCTGTACGCCCTGTCTTTTTCATCTAGGCCGTTCTGTATCCACTGCCATATTCCATTGAGATGCCACCATGGAATGGGATGATCCGCCAGCGGGGCGGTCATGATGAACTTGGTGGATTTGACCACGTTGTATGCTGCGTACACCGAGCTGGGGCAGCAGGTGACATCGTTGAATCCGACCGTGAAGAGCGCCGGGCATTTTACGCGCTTGGCGAAATTCACAGCGTCGAAATATCCGGACATCTCCAGAGTTTGCTTCCTCAAGGTCTCATCATTCTTTGCAACGTTCTTGACCAACTGCGGCCAGCCCGAAACGCGCCCGACGGCGATGCCGCCATGGTCACACAGGGCCGACGCGCTGACGGCGATGGCTGTAAATTTCGGGTTAAGTCCGGCCAGGATAAGTCCAAGACCGCCCCCCTGGCTCGCGCTCAGATAAAACAAGTCTTTTTTGTTGAATTGCGGATGCGCGGTAAGCCACTCAACTGCCGTATTGGCACCAATGATGGCGTTCCTGAAATAGTACTTGTCACGGTCCGGAGCACCCTGCAGCCAATAGTCCTTCTGCGAGATCAGTTCCTTGTAGCGTTTCTGGAATTCGGCCTGAGGCAGGCTCGGGTCAATGGGATGGATATTGATCGAGAGGGTCATCATGTCCGGACGGATGAATGTCGGGTCAGGACTGTCATAACCGGATCCGGCACCGGCAATCAGGACAAGCGCCGCAAATGGGCCGGGATTTCCAGATGGAATTCCGAGGAAACCATAGACTTTGCCGTCGTCTATTGTCTTGATCGAAAGCTTGAAATACTTGTAGCCGGGTTTGCCGGCGCTGTCGGGCAGGGGTTCGCATGTGACAGCGTCAGTGATGGACGCCTGTCTCTTCAGCAGCTGCGCCCAGTATTGTTCAAAGTCCGGAGGTTCGGCCTGGCCCTGCCTGATTTTCTCCACATCAAAGCCGGCACTGGCGCGGGCCCGGATGTGGAGCATTTTGTCCACCCCCATGAAATCGCACTTGACGAAACCCGGAACTTCCTGGGAAACTTCGATCTTGAAAGGATTCTCCTTGGACAGATCATAATCCTTTTCGACAGCCGTTTCGACTCCGTCATATTTAAGCTTGATGTGGCAGATCCCCTCTTCTACTAACTTGCCATCTGTGGTAAGCGTTACCGAGAAGACCGCCTTGTCCTTGCAGGTGTACAAAGCGCTGACGCGGTCAGTGGTGATGGTTGCGACCGATCTTCCCGCAGCGACAATCTTTATTTTAGCCTGATCTGTTTTTCCGTCCTTGGCGACAGTCTGGGAAAAAACCGCAGGCATTGCGGAGAGGCTGAATGTTAAAATTAATGAGATGGTCAACCACTGAGCTTGTGTGTTCATTTTAATTCCTTTATTTACGAGCAATTTAAAATTTGCCTTTTTTTAGCTGACTTATTAAGTTAAAGTTCACGGCTTTAGCATGCGTAACCTATTGAATACCAAGACACACTAAAGTTGAAACTCCAACGGGCGTATTGCCGTAACAACCGTTTTTATTTTATATTTTGCAATCAGCTCATTTGCGATTTGTTTTCCGGATTTTCAGTTTCGCGGCCCCGGTATCCGATGTCCGCATTTTCAGGCATCCGCATGACTCACGGAGGAATACTTCGTAATTCAACTTGACCTGGCGCATACCACCTGAGTGCCTGCCGGAAATGCGGTCCTCCAGCATCCTGAACAGTTCTTCCGCCACCTTGGCCTGACTAACTCCTGCCGTGGTCAGTTTCGGATTGATGAAATCCGCCAGTTCAATATTGTCTATTCCAACAACCGCCACATCTTCCGGCACACGCAGTCCGAGCACACGCAGTCCGGCGATCACTCCGATTGCAGACAGGTCGTTGTGGCAGACTATTCCTTCCGGCGGACCCTGTTTCTTTACAAAATCGATTATGCCCTTCCTGTTTCCCGTCAGGCTCCAGTAGTCCAGAGGAATGAAGCCAATGTTTTTTTGAAGTCCTGCGCTGTTCATCGCCTTCTGGTATCCAGTAGCGCGCAGGCATTCAAGGCTTTCGCCGGTATAAAGGATTTTCTTCAGCTTGTGTTTTTCTATCAGGTGCCTGGTCAGGACTTCCGAAAGCGCTGAGTAGTCAAACGAGACGTTGTCAATTTTACTGGTAAGCGAATTGAAGAATGAGACGGACGGGATTCCGGATTTTGCCGCCATTTCAAGATCAGGCCAGAACGGTTTTTCAGCCAGTATCCCATCGATGTTTCCAAGTACCAGCCCGTCAACCCCCCTGGAAGTCATCTCGCGTATGCGTTCCCCGACTTCGGAGTCAGTATCATAACCGCTTACCAGCAGGTGGAAACCTTTGGTCGAAGCCAATTTCCGCAATTTCTGGATGAGCATGCTTCTTGAAGGGTTGTTGAGCTCTGTAACGATTACGCCAATGGTGAACGAGCGTTTCATCACGAGCCCCCGGGCCATGACGTTAGGAGTATAGCCGAGCTCCTTTGCCGTCTGCATTACACGCTCCTTGGTCTTTGTCCCAATATCAGGCATGTCCTTTAACGCTCTTGAAACGGTATTTACGGATACCCCGGTGAGTTTTGCAATGTCTTTTAAAGTTGTCATGATAGCATTCTCCTCCTCTCATATATCTTGGGTGAATTATATGATACATTAACGTTAATGTCAATAGGTGCTGAAAATATTTCCGAGATATTGATGTTCTCGGGTAATCCCTCAGTCTTTATCCTGCATCTTCTGAAACTCTGCGAACTTCGCGTCTACCCCTTGCGTTCTTATCGGTTAGGATCCAATGCCTTTAACGCAGAGTACGCTGAGATTAAGACGCAGAGTGCACATAGGGAAGAAGACTGAGCCATTACGTTCTCGGAGTTCTGCGGGAGCTGTCCAGGGATGGAGGAGGCATCTTTCCAGGTTCTGGAACAAATTAGAGTCTGCGGAGCAGGGCGGTTCCCATTTGCAGGCATCATGCTTGCGTCTCCAGATAACTCCTGTAATCCTGATACAGTTTCACCGCCGCTTGCCCCCCGAGTTCTATGGAAGCGTCCGGGTGTGTCATCAAGCCCGGGTACTGGTAGCAGAATATCTTTTCAAAATTCGGGAATCTGCGGAGATCGCTGACAAGTCCATCAACCGGACGCGGGATCAGCGCATTCCCGTCACCGAAAAGAAAAACCTCCATGTCCATCCAGAGATGCGAACCGGCCTCATCGCAGAGCTCTTGAAGAAAGCCTGCAGCTTCCTCCCCGGTCAGCTCGCCTTCAGGCATGCGGTGGAAGCAGAACGAGCAGAGTATGTCCAGATGCGGAAGCAGTTGGCGGTAGGCTTCCTCCGAGCCCCTGAGCCCGTAGGTGTTTCTCGCCACCATCACCGGCTTGTCGGGAGCAAGGTTTCGCACATGGCTCCTGAATTCCCTGAAAAAATCGACAAGTTCCTTTCTGGCTTTTGCATTCTCCTCCTCGTTCCCATCCCATTTGCCGAGGGTGCCGGGCCCTTCCTCGCTGATTTTCCATCCGTAGAAAGAGGGGTGATGTCCATACATGTCCCATAGTTCGTCGGCGACTTTTATGTGCCATGCGAGAGAGCCGGGACTGTAGTCGAACCATGCGTACAGTCCGACTCCCGGCAATACATGCGTACCCAGTTTGTCGGCTTCCGAGAAGATCGCTTCCAGGGGATCCTCCGCCGCCATGGGCATCCGCCCGGGAAACAGTTTTGAAGGATAATATGCAAGCCCGCCGTATCCTTCATTTTCAATATTGTGATTGCCGGAATACATCTGGTTCCTGAAGACTTCCTGCACGAGGATTGTGTCCATGCCTATGCTGTGCATGTCCCGGACAAGTTCCCGCCAGTTTTCATCGGTCATGTTTTTGATGTCCCTGTTCCAGTGCTTCCCTTCCTCTTCGCTCCAATGATAGATCCCTGCCCAGGCCCCATCAATGCGGCCTGTCGAACGGTCTTCTGATTCGAGGATTTCCAGCGTCTGCGAAATTCGCAGGATCCCGAGATTGGATTTTGCCACAAGGATTATTTTGTGCTCTCCGGAATTGTCTTTCGTCGGCCAGCGGAAACTGATTCCGCCTGCGGATTTCGCAGGAACATTGATTGTCTCCGAATGCAGCCGCGTGTGGGCACTCTCATTGTCAAGATAGACGCAGACTTCGTAGGCGGTTTCCATATTCTGCGAATTTCGCAGAGCGCCGCGGACGTCAAGGACTATCTTGTCGGTAACCGGCGACGGCGGTATCAGCGTCAGCGCAATTTCCGGCTTTGATTTACATTGCATGGGAATCTCCTAGTCGACGGGAATTATTTTTTCAGATAATTACGGTAATCCAAGTAAAGCTTTACGGCATCATCTCCTCCGAGTTTCACGGAAGCGTCAGGATGGGTCATCAATCCCGGGTACTGGTAGCAAAGTATCTTTTCGAAATTCGGGAAGCGGAGCAGGTCGCTTTTAACTTCTTCAATAGGACGCGGGATAAGAGGACTGCCGGTGTCGCCTCCGTTCTCAAACAGGAACACCTCCATGTTCATCCAGAGGTGGGCGCCAGCATCATCGCATAAGGACTGGAGAATGTCGGCGGCCTCCTCGCCAGTCAAGAGGTCGCTGGGGAGCATGCGGTGGAAGCAGAAGGAGCAGAGGATGTCCAAGTGTTTCAGCAACTCGCGGTAGGTGTCCTCGGCGCCGCGCATGCCGTGGGTGCTGCGGGCGACCATCACTGGCTTGTCCGGGGCCAGACGGCGTACGTGGGCGCCGAACCCGCGGAAGAAATCGATGAGGCACGCGCGCTCCCGCTCGGGATCCCCGCCCCAGCAGGTAAGATCGCCGGGGCCTTCCTCGCTGATTTTCCACCCGTAGAATGACGTGTGATGTCCGTATAGCTCCCAGATCTCGTCGGCAACCTTGATGTGCCATTCCAATGATGCGGGAGTGTAGTCGAACCACGCATACATTCCTATCCCGGGGAGGACATGCATCCCGAGCTTGTCGGCCTCGTCGAAGATGGCCTCTATCGGATCCGTAGCCGCTATAGGCATCCGGCCAGGATATAGTTTCGAGGGATAGAACGCCAGTCCCTTGTAGCCATCCTTTTCAATATTGTGTTTCCCTGCGTATTCCTCGTTCCGGAACAGTTCCTGTATGTTGATTATATCCATGCCGATCTCATGCATCCCGCGGACGAGTTCGCGCCACTGGTCGTCGGACATTCTTTTGATATCGGCATTCCAGTGTAGGCCTTCACCCTCGCTCCAGTGGTAGATGCCTGCCCAGGCGCCGCCGATCCTCTCCGTGGAACGGATCGGGGAAGACAGTATCCTCATCGGTCGGGCAGTATGCCGGATCTCATCGCCGCAGGTGGTCACGACGAGTATCGTATGGTCGCCGGCGTGACCTGCGGTAGGCCAGCGGAACTTGATTCCTGCGGCAGCATGGCCTGCTACTTCAAGGCGCTCATGATGCAATCGGTTTCCGGGAGCTTCCTCATTTAAGAATACGGAAACCTCGAAGGTCCGCGCTGAGGGTTCCTCATTGCGAACAGCCGCACGTATGTCCAGCATGATCTGATCGGTCACCGGAGAAGGGGGAATCAGCGTCAGGCTGACTGCTGGTTTGGGTTTTGATGCCATGGCTTTATTTTGGGGAATGCTCATTGAGTTCACAGGGGCTTTCTTTTAATTGGTTGAACGCAGGATGAAGTCGACAACTGGAAAAGGATTCTTCAGCCCATGCGGATGATGTTTTCCGCCGGGCTTGATGATTTCCTGGTAGGTTCCCCCGAGGGCACGGTATCTCGTGGAGACCAGTCCGGAGTTTTCCGGGTATGGGACGACTTCATCGGCATCGCCGCAGACGTGCAGCACCGGAATGCCGGCACGTGCAAGTGGTGAGAGGTTGTCGACTGGATTCCAGGGCCACTTGAGCGCTTCCTCCTCGGAGGCGAACTGGTAATCGGAAATAAGTTTCCGCCATTCGGTGTCGCTTCCTGGTCCGACACCTTTGCCGCCGGGCCAGCTCTTGAAATCACAGACAGGGTTATCAGCATAGATGCAGGAAACCTTTTCGGGATTGCGCGCCGCCCAGTTGTAGCAATATAGGCCGCCGCGGCTCAAGCCTTCGAGCGCAACTTTTCCAGCGAAGCCGAACTGTCCCGAGAGCAGCGAGTAGAATTCATCCCACTTCAGCATCGCCGACGGGCATCCAAATGTGTTGCCTACCTGGAGATGGACAAGATGGAAACCGCTGGCGAGAAGTGCAAGATCCACTCCGGGTTCGTGATCCCAGAATTCCGCGCGCCATACCCAGTTCAGCTGCGTATCCGCAGCATGTGGGGCGACAACAATAGCCGGTACTCCGGCGACAACGAAGTCCCAGCGTTCAAAGCCCCTGTATAATGTCTTGGTTCCAGGAAATTCCATCATTTGCCCTCCGCGTTGAATTTACGTACATGCTCCGTTAGTTCCGAAAGCTTTACCGTGGCGGTGCCGATGTACTGATCAGCAGCACCATATCCCATTATCAGCGTCCCGTCAATCACCACACCTGCCGTAGTGAACAGGCATGGCAGTGTAAAGAGCTTGGGTTGTTCCCAGGCTTCCGACGCATACATCAGCCGTTCCGGACAGCGGTGGGTGACCACAGGGAAGTCGTTGGCCCGTTCGCGGACAATTGCAAAAGACTGGGTGTATCCGATCTTAGGTGCCGTGCCATGATATGAAAGCAACCACTCGTTTTCAGAAATACGAATCGGTGTGAAGCTGCCGCCCACCTTGTTCTGTTCCCAGCCGAAGCGGGGGCCGAAGAGAAAATGCTGTTTTGCGCGGGCTGTCGGGAAATCTCGGAAGTCTTCAGCGGCCGAAAGGAAGACCGAAGGCTGTATCGGAGCCTTTACAACATCCTTATACCACATAGGTTCGTTTGGCCGGTGAATCAGGAGGTATTGTTCCTTGTCGAATATTTTGAACTTCTCCGGGAAGGGGAACGCATCACGGTCTTCGCCGAATTCCGGATCGGTCAGATGGCTCACCACGGTAAACGCCTGCTCATATTCGCGTTTCGCGAGCTTGTCCATGTCCACTTCATATAAGACATTTCCGCATGAACTCACGCCCTTGCCGAAAGGGTTGTCGTCTTTCCTGGCCCACTCAGGCTTGTAAAGTTGCACACCGTAATCCACCCCGTCAAGCCAGTAAGGGCCTACAGGAAACATCCTCGTACACACTGCCATGTAGGTCTTTTTCCCGATGGTGATAAAACGCGGATCTTCTATGTATGCATTGGCGTAGTCGGGC
This sequence comes from uncultured Victivallis sp., assembly GCA_964540865.1. Lineage (GTDB taxonomy): Bacteria > Verrucomicrobiota > Lentisphaeria > Victivallales > GWF2-50-93 > GWF2-50-93. The sequence goes on along the minus strand of CAZION010000054.1, from coordinate 727 downwards.
ACCCAGTCACCGTATACGTTCTTTGCGCGAATGGTCTCAGGCGTTGAGTTGAGCGGTGCGTTGATGGCCGGACGCGAGTAATCCGGATGCCAGGTCCTGCCCAGGTCATCGCTGTGGGCGTATCCCAGGACCCATATATATGGCGGATACTTGCCGCCTGGCGGTGTCTTCTCGGGCCAGGGTCCGCAGGCGCGGAAGAGCATGTGGAGACGGTTGGACTTCGGATCCTTGATGATTCCTGGGTTGCAGACCATGGTGTCAGCCCATGGCACATCTTTCTCAGGTGAAAGCACAGGCGCCGGACAATGTTCTATTTTGAGAGACATAAATATCCTTCGGTTAAGTTTATTTAATCGAACTTAATTATAGATACATTAACGTTAATGTCAAGAGATGGTGAAAATATGTTGGCAGGATTTTTCCCTCTATCCCTGAGGGATGAGGTGATATAGCCAGTGTTTTCAACACTGTCTACTATACGCATTTTACATCATGCGCTTCGGCCTGCCCTAGGAGTGCATGTGTTCCGAATGCCCCTCGGGTTAAGTATCGCCGCCCTGCGGGGGCTTGCTGTCTTTATGTAATCTTCATTTTCCCAAGGCTTACGCCGTTGGGCTACATTATTACACCTCCTGCGGAGGCTATAATACAATGCAGCGAACTGTGTTTATCATTCAGCCCTCGCAGAGGGCGACATGTTGTAGCCCCATGCGCCTGCCCGGCGTAG
>CAZION010000053.1:0-36532 GCA_964540865.1 uncultured Victivallis sp. | reverse complement strand
AAATTTCAGAAAGCGGCGGACTGGATGTCCTGATCAACAATGCGGGAATCACCCGGGACGGACTGCTCTTGAAAGTCAAGGACGGTGACGTGAAGACCATGCCTCTGCAGGATTTTAAAGCAGTCATTGATGTCAATCTTGTCGGGGTTTTCCTATGCAGCAGAGAAGCCGCAGCCCTTATGGCGAAAGACAAAGGCGGTGTCATAATCAACATTTCGTCAGTATCCCGCGCAGGAAATTTCGGACAGACGAATTATTCCGCCGCAAAGGCCGGTGTCGACGCCATGACAGTCACCTGGAGCAAAGAACTGGCGAGATACAAGATTCGCTGTGCGGCAATCGCACCGGGCTACATAAACACTGAAATGGTGGCGGCAATCAAACCTGAAGCCTTGGAGAAAATCACTGCGCTGGTCCCTTTGCGTCGCCTGGGCGAGATGGGGGAGATTTCACGTACGGCCCTTTTCATAATCGAGAATGATTTCATCAACGGCAAAATCCTGGAGATAGACGGCGGATTGCGCATTTAGGATTTTGTGTCAATATGAATTTCTCAAAAATACTGCTCTGTGTTTCAATTTCCTGCATAATAGCTTTGAGTTGTGGTTGCGCCAGCGACGGTGTCGGCGGCGAAAACGTAAAGGACGCACCGTCCGGATTTGTGTATCTGGACAAGGTCATTCCGGATGTTGTTCTAGAGATGCGTTACGCCTCCAAGAATAATTTTACCGGCAGGGTCGTTGACGGCTACGAGGCGCCGAAATGCATATTGACAAAACAGGCGGCCTGCGCCCTTAAAAATGTCCAGGATGAGTTGAACAGATATTCCATGTCGTTGAAAATATTCGATGCGTACCGGCCGCAGCGGTCTGTAGATGATTTTGTAAGATGGTTCAAGGATACGTCCGATATCAGGACGAAAAGCGAATACTATCCCGACATTCCGAAGGAACAGCTGTTCAGGATGGGGTACATCAGTTTGAAGTCCACTCACAGCCGGGGTAGCACGGTGGACCTTACGATTGTCATGCTTCCGCAGAAACAGGAACTGAGCATGGGCAGCAATTTTGACTTGTTCGGTGAGTTGTCTAATACCGAATTCAAAAACATCAAACCCTTCCAGAAAGTCAACAGGCTTCTCCTGAAAACAATCATGGAGAAACACGGCTTCGTAAACTATAAGTTGGAATGGTGGCATTACACATTCAAGGATGAGCCTTTTCCGGACACGTATTTCAATTTTCCCGTCAGGTGACCGGAAAATTGAATGATCTGGAGATTGAGCGATTTGGAATATCCAATGTCCATGACCAGCAATAATTAAGTTGGAGTTCAAGCTTTAGCTTGTCTTGGAATTAAAACAGGCATGACTCCAGTTCCATATTCACTTGGTTTCTTGGCAACTATTAACTCAAAGGATCCTGTGCACCAAAATAAAATAATCCTTTCCATGGCGCCGATCCGTGGCATCACCGATGCGGCCTACCGTCAGGCTTTTTCACGCTGCTTTGGCGGCTTCGACCATGCCATTGCACCCTTCATCCAGTTGCGTCAGGGGCACGCATTGCGACCGGGAGAGCGACTTCAGATGAACGTTGAAAGCAATCACGGGCTAAGGATGATTCCGCAGGTGTTGACAAATAATGCGGCCACTTTTCTCGCCGGATTGCGCGAACTCCACGAACTAGGTCATGATGAGGTGAACTGGAATCTGGGCTGCCCTTATCCGACAGTTGCCGGCCGCGGCCGCGGCGCCGGACTGTTGCCGCACCCGGACCGCATTGACGCCATACTGGATCAGGTTCTCAACGAGTGCCCTGTACGCCTCTCTGTAAAACTGCGTCTCGGATACAAGAACCCGGATGAGTTTTCTGCCGTATTTGAAGTACTCAACCGTTATCCGATCATTGAAGTGATTCTGCATCCGCGCACAGCCACTCAGATGTATGGAGGCGCTGTTGATATAGGAAGGGCGGCCGTTGCCCAAAAAGCATGCAAGCATCCATTCGTCTACAACGGTGACATAAACACTCCAGAGAAATTCTGCGAACTTCGCACACAGCTTCCAATGGTTGAAAGGTGGATGATTGGCCGTGGTGCCTTGGCCTGCCCCTTTCTTCCCTCCATGCTAAAGGGGGCAGGTTTTCCAACGGCTGAAAAACAGCGTCAGCAACTACGCGAATTCCACGACCTGCTGCTGGAAGGATACCGTCACTGGTTGAGCGGTCCGGCTCACCTTCTGGACAAGATGAAAGAGCAGTGGGAGTATCTTTCGTTGTCATTTGCCGAATCGCGAGCGGTATTCACCCGCATCCGCGACAGTCGCAATCTGGAGGATTACACAAGTGCTGTGGACTGGTCATTCGAACAATCTCTGAAGTGATGCGGTTTTATCTGCAAAGGGAAGGGGCAGCGCGAGTGTATAAACAGATTGACGATTTCAGAAATATTTCTGGAGGTAATGTTTCATTACTCCGTAGCGGAGGCCGTTTGCGGTGATGCGGACATCGTTGAAGTTGAAGAAGCGGAGAAATTCGGAAAGGATGAGGAGTCCGGCGGGAAGGATTTCAGCGCGTTCCTTCTCCATTCCGGGAACCTTGATCCGTTCTTCAATGCTCATCCTTGAGAGCTGTCTTGCGTAAACAGCGATCATCTTGCTTTCCACCTTTACTGAATTGATGTGCTTCCTATCGTAGACATTCTCCTTTAGAAGAAGCGCCGCGAAGGTTGTGGCCGTTCCTCCACTTGCGATAATTATTGGGCTTCTGCTGGTAAGCCAGGAATGCACATCGTCGATTATTGAGAAAAAATTCTTCTTGATGAATCTTTTGGCGGCAATTCTCTGCGGGATCCATTCGCCTTTGCCGATATTGAACATCTCGGAAAGTGTTGTGCATCCCATACCCATGCTGTGTGCGCCGACCATTATATTCTTTGTTCCGAAAGCGACTTCAGTGCTACCCCCGCCTATATCAATTGTAAGGAGAGGGTTTTCGGATTCGATTTCGTAAGTGGCTCCAAGATAAGTGAATTTAGCCTCCTCCTTTCCACTGAGGACTTGCGGGAAGACATTGAGTTTTTGATGGCATTTGACCAGGAATTCGCTTTTGTTCCGGGCATTTCTTACAGCACTTGTCGCAGTGATGATAAGCTCTTCCGCGCCTTCGCTCATTGCTATGTCCTGCATCTCTTTTGATACATCCAGCGTGTATTTTATGGCTTCTTCAGACAGTACTCCGGTGTGCGAAATGCCTTTTCCGAGCCTTGTGGTGGCGAAGACTTCGTTTAGCGGTTCAATGGTTCCGTTGGGATAGCATTTCGCCACAAGAAGCACTATTGAATTGCTTCCTATGTCTAGCACCGCCAATACTTTTTCTTTAGCCATGGTTTTTCAGGGATTCGGGTTGAAAGTAATACAAATACGGGCATACTATGCCAATGAATTCTCAAAAAAACAATGGAGAGAATTGCAAAAGTAGTCAGAATTCAGGAGTCAAGAGTCAGAACTGAGCTTTAAGCACCGGTTTTTCTGGATTTCGACTGCCGGATTCCTGTAGAATCCGAGTTTTGCAATAGGCTCCTGATAAACAAAAACAAATATGGAGTTTTAAAATGATAATTGTTTTCAAGCCACATACACCGGAAGATAAAATCAACGAAGTTTCAAAGATGATTGAACAGCTCGGCTATGAACCTCGGGTTATCAGGGGGGTCGAACATACCGTCATCGGAGCTGTCGGCGATGAGAAGATTCACCGCTCGCTTGAAATATTCAAGTCCTTTCCATGTGTCGCTGATGTTATTCCTATTCAGAAACGATACAAGCTTGCGAGCCGGGAATATCATGAAGCAGACAGCTTTGTAATGATAGGAAAGGAGAAAATTGGGGCAGGAAGTTTCCAGGTGATTGCCGGACCGTGCGCCATTGAAAGCAGGGAACAGCTCAGACAGGCGGCAAAAGACATTTATGCAGCAGGCGTAAGGATTCTCCGCGGCGGCGCCTACAAACCCCGCACTTCGCCTTATGATTTCCAGGGCCTTGGCGAGGAAGGGCTTCAAATCCTCAAGGAGATAAAAGAAGAGTTCAATATGCCGGTTGTTACCGAGATCCTCGGGGTTACGCATGTGAAACAGGTTGCCGAAGTTGCTGACTGCCTGCAGATAGGTGCAAGAAATTGCCAGAATTATCATTTACTCGAACATGTCGCGAATGCTGGAAGACCCGTACTCCTTAAAAGGGGAATGGCTTCAACTGTAGAGGAATGGCTTTCTGCCGCGGAATATCTCGTTGTCCATGGATGCCCGAATGTGATCCTCTGCGAAAGGGGGATAAGGACTTTCGAAACTGCCACAAGAAGCACCCTTGACCTCGGAGCGGTTGCCGTCGCAAAAAGGGAAACCCATCTGCCTGTAATTGTTGACCCGAGCCATGCGGCCGGAAAAGTCGACCTCGTCCTTCCTCTTGCCAGGGCTGCAGCGGCAGTGGGCGCTGATGGGATAATCGTTGAAACCCATCCCGATCCCGTAAATGCCACAAGCGACGCGGCCCAGCAGATTCCGTCTGGAAAATTCGGTGAATTCATGAGAAACCTCACACCGATAATCGAAGCGATGAGGAAGGTATGACAGCTAGTGGTTTGTTAATATGAAGAAGAAGAGCACCCCATGGAAGCTCCATTCTACGGAAGAGATCCTGCATACGCCGATATTCAAGGTGCATCTCGATAAATCAGAATGCCCCAGGACGGGCAGGTTAGGGAACTTCTATAAATTCAAGTTCGGAAACTGGGTCAATATCGTTGCCGTAACCTCTAAAGACGAGATGGTAATGATTCGCCAGTTCCGCCATGGTAGCAGAAAATGGGAACTTGAGGTACCCGGAGGCTTGATAGATTCCACGGATTTTGATCCTGTTTCCGCTGGGCAGAGGGAGCTTCTGGAGGAGACCGGATACAGTGGTGGAAATCCTAGAATCATAGGTTCTGTGTGTCCCAATCCCGCACTGCAGGGCAATGTCTGTTACACAATTTTTGTTGACAATGCCGTAAAGGCTTCAGAGACGGCAATGGATGATTTCGAGGATATCGAGACTATTCTAGTTCCGGTGAAGGAAGTGAGACGTATTGTCAAGGATGGAAAGATAAGTCACGGACTTGTCTTAAACGCCCTTATGTTTTATTTTCTCTGAAGCATTTGGAAATAAATTTCACAAAGGAGGATTTACATGAAAAGCTCTTTTGAACTTGCCATGGAAAGGCTAGGAGGCCCTGCGAAGAAGCTGACTGAAGCGCAGAAGACGGATATCGCAGAAATCGAGTCCAGATACAAGTCTAAAATCGTCCAGTTACAGCTTTCCACCGAAGACAGGATCAAGAAAAACCCGGATGATGCTGACAAGATCAGGAGCCAGATTGCATCTGAAATAGCTTCACTGCAGGAGAAATGCGAAACTGGAAAGAACAAAATAAGAGGCGGATGATTATATGGAAGAAAAAATCCAGATAGCGCATGGCGGTGGCGGCCGGCTTTCAGCTGAGCTTATCAAAGAGGAGATAATAACTCGGTTCGGTAGAGGGCCGTTGAAGAATCTCCCTGATGCCGCGACCGTGCCGTTCAAGAAGAATGCAAAACTTGTCATGTCTACCGACAGCTTTGTGGTTCATCCAGTCGAATTCCCTGGAGGGAACATCGGTAAACTCTGTGTCTACGGAACGGTCAACGATATTTCAGTTGCCGGAGGAAGGCCGCGATGGTTTTCACTCGGTCTTATCCTGGAGGAGGGACTCGAGATGTCCTTGCTAAGGAGAATCCTTGACTCTGTTAAGAAATCAGCGGATGAATGCGGCGTAAAGATTATAACGGGCGACACCAAGGTTGTCCCCAAAGGCTTGTGCGATAAGATTTATATCAATACGAGCGGTGCAGGTGAGGCATTTGCAGATTTTAATTTCGACAGGAGAAAAATCAAGGTCGGAGACAAGGTGATTGTCAGCGGAAACATAGGTGATCATGGAATGGCAGTACTCTGCATCCGCGAAGGCATAAAAATAAAGAACGGTCCTGAAAGTGACTGCGGAACAGTGCAGCGGCTTGTCATGTCCACACGGCAATACGGGAGAGATGTACGGTTCATGCGTGATCCGACGCGTGGCGGCATGGCTGCGGTTTTAAACGAGATTGCGGACAACAGGAATTTTGGAATCCTTCTTGATGAAAAAGACATCCCTTATTCTGCGGAGTCCAAGGCGGTTTCTGAAATGCTCGGCCTTGATCTTCTCGGTTCGCCATGCGAAGGCAGAGTTGTAATGATATGTTCCTCACGGGTTGCCGAAAAGATCGTCCAGAAGTGGAGGAAGCTTCCTGAAGGCAGGAACTCCGCCATAATCGGAACCGTTAGCGACATGAAGGGGAAGGTTGCAATTCGTACACTCGGAGGTGGCACTCGCCTTGTTGATCTTCCCAGGGGTGAATTGCTGCCAAGGATATGCTGAGTATAATATTCTCGTCAAGTATATATGTTCTTAAAGGAGCTGATTGCAAAACCCCCGTTTTGCGAGAAGTCAGGAGACATCCGCCGCGGCGGACAGAATTCAGAATTAAAGTTGAAACAAAATCTCAATTTATTCTGACTCCTGACTCCTGAATTCCGACTACTTTTAAAATTGGCTTAAAGTTTAATTAGTGGCATAAAACATGCATGAATTGTCAATGGCGACTTCCCTGGTGGAGCAGATAGTGTTGATTATGGAAAAGGAAGGGGCGTCCAAGCTTCATACAATAACTCTTGCAATCGGAAAGTATTCCGGTGTGGAGAAGGAGTGTTTTGAATTTGCGTTCTCCATCGCTGCCGAAGGTAGCCCTGCGGAAAAGGCAGAACTTATAATTATTCATACGGACATGACTGTCAGATGCAGGGAATGCGGTGTTGAGACAGTAAAAGACATGCCTCTTGCGAAATGTGGAAAGTGTTCGTCGTTGAATGTAGAGGTTGTTTCAGGGAAGGAATTTAAAATCAAATCAATGGATTTGGAGTGAGACGGGCTTCACAGCCCATTTATTTAATTAAGCGGCCAGGGGCCGCAACTTTAGTCATCAGTCATCAGTCATCAGTGTTCAGTTATCAGTAACAAAATCCATTGACTGATCACTGGTGACTGATTACTGGTAACTTTGAAATTCCTTAACGTTGAATTAGCAGGCGGGGAAGTCTGTCTTACTCGATGAACGTAATAAAAAAAAACAAGATTTGAATTTGGGGTTGCGGGCAAAGCCCGCCAAAGGAGGTAATCATGTGCGAAGATTGCGGATGTTCGAGCATCGGAATAGATCTCAAAGGCAAAAAGAAGGCCAAGTTGCCGGCAGGTTATCATGTTCATGACGACGGCACCATGCATGGGAATCATGACAGCCATAAGGCGGAACACCATCATCACGGCGATGAACATCACACCCATGAGAACTCTGGCGAACATCATACTCATGACGAAGTACATAAGCATCATAGTATGGAAAAGTCTGAGAGGAGGGTCGTTGAACTCGAGAGGAAGGTTCTCGAGAAAAATGACAGTTTCGCCGATGAGAACCGTCGGTTTTTCGAAGAGCGGGGAATTGTTGTTGTCAATATAATCTCCTCTCCTGGTTCCGGGAAGACAATGCTCCTTGAGAAAACACTTGACAGGCTGAATGGAAAGATTCCATGCGCAGTGATTGTCGGGGATATCCAGAGCGACAACGACGCCAAGCGGCTTCAAGGCAAGGGTGCTAAGGTTTTTCAGATTGAAACGAAAAGCTCCTGCCATTTGAATGCAGAACAGATCGCGAAATTTTTGCCGAAAGTGATTGACAAAAGCACCAAGATTCTTTTCATTGAGAATGTCGGCAACCTTGTGTGTCCTGCAGCTTTTGACTTGGGTGAAAGTTTCAAAATTGCATTGCTCTCTATTCCGGAGGGCGAAGATAAGCCTGTCAAATATCCAGTTATCTTCTCAAATGCGAAACTGGTGATCATCACTAAAAACGATCTTCTCCCCTATATAGACTGCGATGTCAAAAAAATGAGGAAGTTCATCAGGCAGAACAATCCCGGCGTATTTATTTTCGAACTGAGTGCGAAGACAGGCGAGGGGATGGATGCCTGGATCGAGTATTTGGCGAAGCTGACGGAATAATCTTTTTTCAGTCTGCTCCAGAGCGCTCTGAAAGAAAATTATGCGGGTTGATATAATATGAAAATAGAATACTCGGATATCGGGAATTATAAGTGCTTCGGCAGTCCCTTCTATGCCGTCAGCCTTTCTTCGGCAACTCCTTCAATCGCCCATCTCGGGATCGAGTCGGGAGGTAGAACACGCAGGCACATGGATTTCAATCTCCTCAAGCCAGGACTCGGTGGCGTTCCTTCAATGTGGAAGAAACTCGGAAAGGAATCATTCACTGTCGGGAATACTCATCAAAAAGTCACATACACCTGCGTTGACAGGGACAAGTCCGGCAGAACCGAAATAGAATTCAAGAATGAAAAGTCAGTTGACATCGCCTATGAGATGCGAGAGCCTTTTTCCGGCGACTTCTTTGAATTTACTTTCGGCAATGACACAGCGCCTGTAACCACCTGGGCAGAACCTTTGGAGTTCCAGACTGTTTCTACGACTGGTACAGACAGGAAGCCAGATACCGGCGGAAAAGTCACCAACAGCTACCATCTGCCGCTCGTCCTTCACTTCCCCGACTACGGCCTGCTCAAGATAGAATGCGACAATAAAGATGTTGTATGCGTGGAGGAGCTTGTCCGTCTCAAGGAGATGACCGGGCTATGTCTCGGCTACAAGAACAAAGGGCATCACAATGAAATGTTCGCATATCATCACGGAGCTGTAATCCTGAAATTCCGTGCAATCTCGACAATGAAAAAGGCTACATTGACGCTCACTGTTGAGAAGGAGAACTTCCCCCGGTTAAAAGGCTGCGACTTTCGCAATCCCAGATGGAACGGCCTCAAAAGATGCTGGATGAACTCATTCACCCTCCAGAAGCATTCACTGACTATGGGGGACAATATCGCACTTGGAGGAGTTGCGCATCTCGCGATGCACTTCAAGTCGGATATCCTGCTCCATACGCCGCAGCTGCCAAACGGAATATGGGTTCAAGACTTTTTAAAGAGGGCTATCATCGCAAGTTTTGAAGAATGCCAGTCAGTTTCCGGCGAGGTCAACTGGGAATACAGGGGGAATCCCGGAAAGAAGCAGAAGATGGCGTCCTTCATCGATTCCACACCAAGCATACTGACAGCCTTCTGCAACAATTTTTTCCGGGACAGGGATGTGAAGTTCGCAAACAAATATATGAATCATGCGCTGAAGGCTGCAGAATTCCTGATTGGGCTGGATGAGGACGACGACGGGATTATCGAAGTCGCGTTCCATGGCAACTGCTTCGAAGATGTGCCAGGTCGAAACCGCAACTGGTGGGACAATTTCGCATTCGGTCACAAGGATATATATTTCAATCTCCTCTGCCACCGGGCATTGAGGCTTCTGCTGAAAATGTCCATTGAGCTCGGGATAGATGGAGAGGTTGCAAACATACAGAGATTCATAGCCAAGTTCGATTCTAGCTTTGACAGGACATTCTTCAATCCTAAGACCGGAGTATATGCGGGCTGGATAAGTCGCGACGGAAAAGTCCACGACTATATGTTCACATTCGCAAGCGCAATGGCGATCAACGAGGGGCTTGTGCCAAAGAACAAGGCTGTCAAAGTGCTTGGAAGGCTTCTGAGACAGCTTGATGAATCCGGATTCGGCTCATACAAGTACGGGATTCCAGGCCCTGCAATTCCGGTTGCCGCCAAGGATACTATCAGCTGGGATTTCATGGGCAAGTGGCCGCGCTACGAGAATGGCGGACTCTGTGGACAGAACGCATACCACTTCATACAGGCGCTCTACAATTGCGGGATGAGGAAGGAAGCGGATAAAATACTTTTCACTATGCTTGACACCTTTGAGAATGAACCAACCCATTCGGGACTGATGCCCGGATACATGAAGAGTGTGGACTGGCGCATGAAAGACGGGAATTCCTGTGGATACAATTATTTGGCCGACAATTATTATTTCCTCCTCTCAGCAGTTACTGGACATTTCGGAATAAATGCGAGTTGATACCTTATCTTGCTTTTTTCAGCATCTTCATCTGCGGACGACGTTCTTTCAGGCCGCGATTAACTTCCAGGATTTTTCCATCGGCGGTTTTTCCGCAGTAGTACATTGCCGATGCCAGTGTCATCGGAAGCGGAATGAAGTCCTGTACCTGCTGGAGCGTCCAGTTCTTGGAACTTAAAAAATCATCCACCTTCTTCATTTCCTCTTCGGTGCAGCCCGGAAAGTTTGAAATGAAATACGGAACAATGAACTGTTTCTTTCCGGCTCTCTTGCTTTCCTCTTCGAAGAAACGCATGAATTTGAAGAAATCATCGGCTTTGTTTTTGCGCATCAGCTTCAGGACTGAATCGTCAATATGTTCGGGTGCTATTTTCAACTGTCCGGAAACATGATCCCTGATTATCTTTCTCAGGAGATTTTTCTGATGGAGTGCAAGATCCAGTCGAAGCCCCGAGCCTATGAACACATGCTTGACTTTATCTATTTTGTCAAGTTCCTTGAGCAGATTGAGAAAATCGGTTTCACATGGATGATAATTGCCGCATATTTCCGGAAAAAGGCATGAGGGCCTTCTGCAGCCTTTGCATAATTCTGGATTACGGGTCTTGTTTCCGTACGTGTTAGCAGTCGGGCCCCCGACATCGCTGACGGTTCCATGGAAGTCGGATCTTTCCGCGAGTCTGCGAATTTCGCAGATTATTGAACTGGGGCTTCTTGAAGTTGTGAATTTGCCCTGGTGTATTCCAAGTCCGCAGAACGAGCATCCGCCTGGACAGCCGCGAACGACGGTGACGGAATTCCTGATCATTTCAAATGCAGGAATACTTTCCCTGTATGCCGGATGCGGTTTTCCGGTAAATGGCAGGGCGTACAGCTTGTCAAGCGCCTCGGTTGTCAGTGGAAGGGATGGTGATTCCTGAATTACGGTTCTATCACCGTGCCTCTGGAAAACCCCCTTTCCGCAGAACGGATTCATTTCACTCTCTATTGCTGAGATGCTTTTCAGAATAGCGTCTGGAGCTTCAAGATGCTCTTCATATGATGGAATCTCGACATATCGACCGTCGGGAATAAACTGCTGTGACGCATTTTTGCCTAAAAATCTAGCTGTCCCTTTTATTGAATCGAGAAGTTTTCCGTCTTTAATCCTATCCATGATTTCAATGATGGCGTTTTCCCCCATCCCGTAGACAAGAATATCAGCCTTGCTTTCCATGAGGATGGAAGGTTTTATCTTGTCCTGCCAATAGTCATAGTGGGCAAGCCTGCGAAGGCTGGCCTCAATGCCGCCAAGTATGACTGGTATGCCAGGGAAAGCCTGGCGGGCCATCTGGGAATAAACTACGGCCGCGTGAGGCGGTCTCAGTCCGGTTCTCCCTCCAGGGGAATAGGCATCTTCTTTCCTTATCCTTCTTGCCGCGGTGTAGATGTTCAACATTGAATCCAGATTTCCAGCACTTATTGCACAGGCGAGCTTGGGGCAACCAAGACATGAGAGCGATGAGGGGCTCTTCCAGTCTGGCTGCGCAATGATTCCAACCCTGTATCCTTTTGAAAGCAGGATTCTGCCGATTATAGCAATTCCAAATGAAGGGTGGTCGACATAGGCGTCCCCGCTAATGAGCAGGATGTCAATTTCCTTCCAGCCGAGGCGGTCCATTTCCTGACGGGTCATAGGCAAGGGGAAAAGCTTCGTTGCGGCTGTATGGTCAGTTGTTTTGTGCAAAATCTCCAAATCTTTGAGCATCAAATACGCAGGGCTCTGGTTTTGATTTTAGCTTCCTTCAATATTTTTCTGGCACTGTCATCCAAGGCGTATCTGTTCTGGTAAACAACTTCCCTTATTCCTGCGTTGATTATCATTTTCGAGCAGATTAGGCATGGGCTGAAAGTTGTATATATTGTCGAATCCTTGACAGCGATTCCGTGGTAAGCGGCCTGGACTATGGCATTTTCCTCGCCGTGACTGCAGAGGCATTCTCCGAGTTTTGTGCCGGCGGGTGCGGTTGAAGCACACCTCTTGCATCCGCCCTCATAGCAGTTTTTTATTCCGCGCGGAGTGCCATTGTAGCCGGTGGAAATAATCCTTCCATCCTTGACGATGACTGCGGCTACATGCCTGCGCATGCAGTTGCTTCTTGTTGATACAACTTCGGCAATATTCATGAAATAACGGTCCCAGGTCGGCCTTCTTGTCTTTGCATCGGATTCGGGCATGTTCAATCCTTGTTTCGCAATTCTATGTTATAAGCGTATCTAAAAGGTGGAAGTCAGAAATTGATTAGTATTTCAATACTCGTTTGGCCGACATTCAGCTCTACTCTCAGTCTCCTGTGCTAGCCATGTTTATGATATCCGGAGCAACCTTGGAGATAAGTTCAGCCGACATAGCCATGACCTCTTTTGAAGAGCCTGCACGCAGGGCTTTTTCGACGAGCTTGTGCGCGTCATGCATCTTCAAACTCCGTATGAGGCGTCTGACAGGTCCGATTGATGACGGGGTCATGCTGAGTTCATGTATTCCCAGACCGACAAGGATAGGGGTGTATCTCGGATCGCTCGCCATTTCCCCGCATACACTGACCCATATCTTATGTTTTCTAGCAGACAGCACTACATTCTTTATAAGCCTTAGGATGGCCGGATTGGCGGGCTGATAGAGATATGCGACCTTCTCATTTGTCCTGTCTACTGCCAGGGTGTACTGGACAAGATCATTGCTGCCAATGCTGAAGAAGTCGACTTTAGGGGCTAGGAAGTCCGACATTATTGCAGCAGAAGGTATTTCAATCATGATTCCGGTTTCTATTTTCTGATCGAATGGGATTTTATTTTTAATCAGATCCTCTTTAACTTCACGCACTATGACATTTAGTTCGTCAACTTCCTCAGGGCAAGTTATCATGGGGAACATTATCTTTACTTTTCCGTGCGCCGAAGCTCTGATTATGGCCCTTATCTGGACGGCCATGAACTCTTTGCGTTCCCTGAAAAGCCTTATCGCACGGCACCCCAGGAAAGGGTTGGCTTCATGATGCGGGGCCACCACGTCCGAAAGTTTGTCACCACCGACATCAAAAGTCCTGATGATTACAGAATGTCCCTGCATTCCTGATGCAAGTCCTGAATAAATTGAATACTGCTCCTCTTCGGAAGGGGTGTTATTGTTCACGAGAAGATATTCAGTCCTGAAAAGTCCAATACCTGCGGCGCCGTAAAGTTTTGCATTTTCGAGTTCCGCAGGCTTGTCGATATTGGCTGCAAGCTGTACACGATAACCGTCGAGGGTTTCAGGGCGGAGGTTGCTCTCTTTGAGCATTTCATCAAAGAATTTCTGTTCTTTCGTCTCTTTTTCCGCATAAATATCCAGTGTTGCCTGTTCGGGGTTTACGATAATGTTGCCCGCATGCCCATCGATAATCACAAGATCACCATTCTTTATAAGTTCCAGAATGTTTTCCTGGATGCCTACAACAGCTGGAATCTGCATGGAGCGGGCCATGATGGCGGTATGCGAAGTGCGGCTTCCGGACTCTGTAGCAAAAGCCTGGACGTTGTCCCGGTCAAGTCCTGCCGTATCAGATGGGGTCAAATCATGAGCGATAATCACCCGCTGGCCGGGAAGATGATCAAGGAAGTAGTCCTCTCTGCCATGCAGGTTTTTAAGGATCCTTTCGGACACGTCCCTTATGTCGGCTGCCCTTTCCCGGAAATACTTGTCTTCAATTGATGATATTGCAACGATATAACGCTGGATGGTCTTGCTGAATACATAGTCGATGGTTTTTCTGTCTTTCCTTACAGTGTCTTCAATTTCATCAGTAAGGGTTTTGTCGTCGAGGATAAGCAGGTGGGCATCGAATATTTTTGAATCTTTTTCGGAAAGGATTTTTAATATTTTAAGCTGGAGCTCCCGGATCTGTAGGCGTGTCTTATTCAGAGCCTCCTTGAAACGGGCAATTTCGGCTTCGACCTCCGAGGGCATTATTTCCCTCTGTTCAACGGAAAACTCATTCTTCTTCAGGATGAGGGCGGTTCCTATGGCTATGCCCGGTGATGCCGGTATTCCGTGGAAGACGGATTCTTTGGCAAGGGAGGACATACAACTTATTCCTCGTTAAATTTGCTCTCAATAAGTGCGGTAATGGCAAGATGGGCTGCGTCGGCATCATCTCCGCTGATGGTCAAATTGATTTTCGAGCCGCAACCGGCAGCGAGCATCAGCAATCCCATAAGGCTTTTACCGTTAACTATATCGCCATCCTTTTCGACAAGTATTTCAGACGTGAATGAAGAGGCTATCTGTACAAAAAGTGAAGCGGGCCTGGCATGAAGCCCAAGCGAGTTTCTTATCTCATGCGAAACGCATATTTGTTTAATAGTTTCAGTCATAATGAATATATCTTGTATTGCATTAAATTAATGAAACATAAAATGCTTTACTTTTATATTCTTATCCAGTAAGTTATTAAAAAAAGACAAGATTTTTCCAAAAAAATCGTAAGGATGCCGTGAAAACGCTCGAAAGTTTCCTGAAATATACTGTTTTTACCTTTTTAATACTGGGATTTACGCCCTTCAATACCGAAAGGCTGGATTTCTTTTGTGTTTCTGTTTGTGTAGCGGCACCACCAGTTCCAGTTAACCCGAAATGCCTGAAGTGCGGGCGTGAGATAAAACCCGGCGCAAGTGTGTTGAAAACTCAGGACGGCAAGATATTCTGCAGTGAAAAGTGTTTTCAGGCATCCTTGCCTTTATGCTGTGTCTGTGGAAAAATCCTTTCGGGAAGTTTCTACAAAAGTAAAGACGGGAAGAGTCTATATTGTTCTGAGAAATGCCTTGCAACAACATGGCCAGCCTGTTCCATATGCGGGAAGAAAGTTTCTGAAGGCATGAACATATCTGGAGCTGGAGGGAAAGGCTTTTTCTGCAACGCCTGCGGTTCAAAGCCGAAATGCTTCTGCTGCGATATGCCTGCAAACTGCACGAGACTTAATGACGGCCGTAACATATGTCCTGAATGCGCGAAAACATCCGTAATGGAGGAGGCTGAAATGCTTGCGGTTTCCAGAGAAGTCCGTGCAAGGATGAAAGAGAAACTTAATCTTGGAACAGATCACAAGATATTATTCAAGTTTACAGACATGACTGAGCTTTCCCAAAAAACCCCTGTAAAACAGGAAGGTATCGAACTCGGCCTCTATCTTTTTGAGGAAATTACAGAGCGGACTGTCACAACCAGGGGTACCATATCAGGGGGAACCGTCACAAAGACCGAAGATGAGAGAGTTACGAAGAAATACACGATTTACCTGCTTTATGGAATGACAAGGAATAAGCTGATAGAAGTAATGGCTCATGAACTCGCGCATGACTGCATGCAGTTGAATTACAAAAACATCTCCGACTTGAAGATCAAGGAGGGTTGGGCTGAGTATGTTGCTTCACGTGTAAATTCACTTTACGGCAGGGATTATATGAATAGGCGGATTGAGGAGAATCCATCGGATATCTACGGGGGCGGTTACAGGTTTATTTCCAGTATAGCTAAAAAAGGGGATGCCGATCTTAATGCTTTCCTGCAAAAGTATGACTCCGACTCCAAGGGTAAGAAGTAAAAACTTAAATTAGTATATTGTAATAATTTCTTTGACAGAAAAAAAGTACACTGTGTCGCCCATGGATGACACGGTAAATACAATAAAAAAGCGGGGTGTTATGAAAATTGTTGAAAGTGCATACAAGCTTGCATGTGAGAGATACGCGGAATACGGGGTTGATGTTTCATCCGCCCTTGCCAAGCTTGATTCTGTTTCCATATCAGTACACGCATGGCAGGGTGATGATGTGGTCGGATTTGAAAAAGCCGACCATTCACTGACTGGGGGATGCCAGGTTACAGGCAATTATCCGGGACGCGCCCGGACAGCAGATGAACTTCGTTCCGACTTGGAAATGGCTCTTAAACTGATTCCTGGAAAGCACCGGGTCTGTCTTCAGGCCCATCAGGTGGATAAAATGTTCAAAGGTGTTGACCGTGACGGCTACGGAGTTGAGCATTTTTCAGAATGGATGGACTGGGCGGAGCAGCACGGTTTGAAAATGGATATCGCCCCGGCTTTTTATTCACACAGGAATCTGGACAACGGAATGTCCCTGAGCCATCCCGACCGGGCTATCAGGCAGTTCTGGATAAATCACGGCAAAGGTGTCCGCAGGATTGCGGCGAAAATGGGGGAGAGGTTCGGTTCTCCGTCAGTCTGCAATGTCTGGGTTCCGGATGGATTCAAGGATACACCCGCAGACAGGTTGAGCCCGCGTTTGAGGCTGCAGGATTCCCTGGATGAAATTTTTTCCGATGAGCTTCCGCATAAACACCTGCGTGATGCCGTTGAATCCAAGCTTTTCGGGATCGGGGTCGAATCATACACGGTGAGCTCCCATGATTTCTGTCTCGGGTATGCGGTAAAACGAAAAAAACTGCTCTGTGTTGATTCAGGACATTTCCATCCCACTGAATCCATCGCGGACAAGCTTTCTGCCCTGATGTGTCACCTTGATGAAATACTGCTCCATGTCAGCCGCGGAGTTCGCTGGGACAGCGACCATGTAACTGTGATGAATGACGAACTTATCTCGATAGCCCAGGAATCCGTCAGGTATGATTACCTGAAACGTATTGATTTCTGTCTGGATTATTTTGATGCGAGCATAAACCGTGTTGCGGCCTGGGTGATAGGAACGAGGAATCTGCAGAAAGCGTTGCTTAACGCGTTTCTGGAACCGCATAAAAAGCTGTGCGAACTGGAAAATAAATGGGATTTCAGCGGACGTCTTGCAATGCAGGAGGACGCAAAGATGCTTCCGTTAGGAGCTGTCTGGGAATACTATTGCCTCAAGAACAATATGCAGACAGGTTCTTCAGTCATGGATGAAATCCGGAATTACGAAGCTCAAGTTCTGAAAAAACGGGTACAATAGATAGGATTCCTCGCATGATGCTTGCCGCAAAATGGATTTGGTCTAATCGTGATAAGGTTAATGACTATAACCAGACAGCTGTTTTCCTTAAGGAGTTTGAACTCAAGGAATGGAGGAATGCGAAATTCGCAATAACCGCCGATTCCTGGTACCGCTTGAAAGTCAACGGTGAATGGCTCAACGACGGCCCATGCCGGAACTATCCGAATCATTATCAATACGATGAGATAGATGTTTCCGGTTCGTTGCGTTGCGGGCTCAACAGGATTGAAGTGCTGGCGCGCTACTTCGGCAGCGGCACCGCCCATCAGATACCGCAACAGGCCGGAATGCTGGCACAGCTCGAGATAGATTCTCAAACGGTACTGGTCACTGACCAGAGCTGGCTGGCGGCTGATTTTCCAAACTTAATCCCAAATGTCCCTCACTTCTCCATAAAACAGGAAGCTGCGGAATTGTATGACGCCCGCATTCCGCTCGGGGAATTACTCCCAGCCTGTGAACTCTTTGACTGGGACAAGGGGCCTTGGAGTGGACTGCATCCGCGTGATTGCCGCCTGATGACCCGAAATGAATTCAATTTACGGCGCTTTGCAGGAGCCGGGAAGATAACGTCTCAAATCTGGAATCTTTCAATTCCGGCCCAATGCCTATTACATCCCGGACAAACCACTTCCAATTTTTCAAACTCCCTGGGTTGCGGTGCCGCTTTCAATGTCGAAAGCGAACGTGATTGCGCATATGAATTCTTCGCCGAAAATCTGGATATCTTCATCAACGGGGAACATCTCAATCCAGTTCCGACGTTGCTGCACCGCTGCAAAGGACGATTCAAAAAAGGACTCAACTTTCTATTGGTTCTGACAAAATACCCGTTTGAGAACCAACAGGACCTATGTATCACAATCATCAATCCGGATGGACTGAAAATCACTAATCCTACTGATGTTGCAAGTAGAGATATCTGCTTCCTCCAATTTCCTGAGTTTCATTATGAGTCATGCGAAATTCCATACCACATGTGGGCTAACAAGGAACTGCATCGCCGCCAGAAGGAGGCGATGGAATACTTCGCGTTTCTGGGTAAGAAGATCACGGACTGTGCGGGGTTGGTCAAACTCGCTGGCAAACATTTGATCCAGCTCTGCCGGGAGAAGTTTTCAAACGACGAGGCTCATTGGGAGTTTTGTGCCCGAGAACTCGCGCCTTTATCGCCTGGTGATGTCATAGAGCCGCAAAATTTATTGTTTGACACATGTGAATACACTACAGTCAATCCTGCGGGGGACGGATGCGCAGTCGAGCTGCAATATGACTTCGGCGAACAGAATTGCGGCTACTGGGACTTTGTCTTGACCGCGGACGCGGGTACTGTCGTAGATATGTTTGCCGTTGAGTATGTAAATGAAAAGGGAAAAGTACAGCATACTGACGATGTTCGCAATGGGTTCCGTTATATTTGCCATGGTGGTCTGAATAAATACACCTCGCTGCGTAGGCGTTCCGGCAGATACTTTTTTATCACGCTGCGTAATTTTACAGGACCTGTAAAAATCAAATATGTACGACTCCTTGCATCCACGTATCCGGTAAACAGGGAGGGGACTTTTTTGTGCAGCGACGGCAATCTCAACCGGATTTGGGACATTTCAGCCAGGACAGTTAAGTTGTGCATGGAGGATGTATTTACAGATTGTCCGTGTTATGAACAGAGTTTATGGACAGGGGACACCCGCAATATCGCACTCTTCTCATATTCGCTGTATGCACCATGGGATTTGGGCCGGCGCTGCATCCGGCTCGGCGGTTATTCCCTGGATAAATATCCGATCGTCGGTTCCCAGATTCCTTCCGGATGGGATTGCCTGATTCCGTCTTTCAGTTTTCTCTGGGGGCTTTCGGTTTGGGATTATTATGAGGAGACGGGAGATGTTGAATTCATACGCGAGGTGTTCCCATATGTGCGGAAAAATATTGATGGGGCATGGGCGAACATGGATCCGGAAAACGGCCTTTTCACCATGTATGCCTGGAACTTGTTCGAATGGACGGAAACAGACAACTATCAACCCCGGATGCTTTATGATTCGATGACATTGAGCATGGCTGTAAGAGTCGGCTTGAACTGTGCCGATCTTATTGGAGACATTGAAGCCGCCAAAGAGCTGTCTGCCCGGCTCCATGAATTGAATGCCGCAATCAACCGTACTTGGCGCAATGATCTTGGCGGATATCCTGACAGCATAAGATGCGATACTGACGATGTTGATTATGACTTGCCCAAGAACTTGGTGCCTGTAACTTATCGGGACCGAGTACCGGGCCCTTGCAACGACGTTTCGGTTCACACCAGCATGCTGGCAATACTGTTTGACATTATCGATGAGGGGCATCTAAGCGAGGCGGCTGAAAATGTCTTGAATCCGCGTCCTGAACTTATCAGGATTAAAAACGTGTTTGCAAGATTGTACCTTTATCAGTGCCTGGAGAAACTTGGCCGGAGTTCGGAGATTGTCGGACGTTTACGGGATGATTACGCGCCAATGCTGACACGCGACTCAACTACGACATGGGAGAATTTCTCCGGCATCATCAGGAAACGGGAATTCCCGTGCCGCAGTCACAGCCATGCCTGGTCGGCCGGCTCCATCTACTTTTTCCATCGCATGATACTCGGCCTTAAGATGACAAGGCCCGGGGCAGGGGAGTTCGAACTCAGTCCTGAACTCGGTGACTTGACTTACGCCGAAGGGATCAGGGCGACAGTCAAAGGCCCGCTGCTGGTGCGCTGGCGCAAGGATAACGGAGAATTGCATATAACCACCGAAACTCCTGCCGGGGTGGATTTGAAATATAAGGCAAATGAAAGCCATAACGCCTTGAGAGTCTTCTGGAACGGACATCCGGTCAAGCTGTAATAATGACGCAACTTATATGTTCACTGCAGATACCGAAGACGCTTTAATGGAATATATTGAGCGAAGCAATACAACCGCAAACATAAGAAGGAAGCATAATATGAAGAAAAACAAATATGTCCGTTTAATTGACAAGTTATGGGAAGATTGTATCTTTCCAGGTTTTGCCGGAATGCCTGTCACGGATAAGAGACACAGGGCAATCAAGGAAATACTTTGCCGGATGCCCGAAAAGGATTATAGGCAACTTGTGAGCATGATAGATGACTTCCATTGGTTTGTCCCAGGTTACAACGGGCGTCCAAATTACGCAGCTATATATCCTTTTACACGAAACACAAATGATGAACTGGGGAAACTCACTATAAAGGGATATGCAAGGGTGCTTTTCCTAAGCCCCTGCATGGAGAGATTGTCTTTCAATAGTAATCTTGCCATTATTGCCCATGAAGTCGCGCACATTGTTTTAAAACATAATCTTTTTCCGGGCATAGAATTCCCGGAGCAAGAACAAGCCGCACGGGATCTTGTTGAAGAATGGGGATTCGGGTATGAGATGGGGCAGAACTCCAACCCTAAAGCATCAGGCAAGTAAGCCCGATATGTGATAACGTGGAATTGTCGGTATAATGCGTGGTTTGCCGTCAGACGGCAGTGAGTGTAGATGCTTTATCTTAAAGAATATCATGTCATTTTCTGAACTGGCCCGGAGGCCTCTGATAATATTTCTGGAAGAGGCGGCAGAGTGTTGTTTCATTGCTGAGCCCTGATTTTTCAGCAATGTTCTTTAATGGTTCATCGGTGGAGAGGAGAAGATCCTTTGCAAGGCTCAGTCTTATGCGTCTGACATCGTCGGCCGGTGAAACGCCTGCAAGACTCCTGTATTTCCTTAGGAAATGGAATTTGCTGAGCCCTGCGGATCTCGCAAGCGATTCCAGGGAGTGGTTTTTTGTGGGGTCGCGCATGACCATGCTGCGGACATTATCTACCAGGGGGGAATCACCGTGACAGATGATCCTTGTCATCTCCGCAAGGAAAGCTTGGAGATAGCTGTTCATAAGGCTTGATGACTCCGATGGATTCAGTATCCTGCTTTCATTCAGCATCCATGTCGCAATAATCCTCAGCCTCCCTTTGGAGTCTGAGATTTTCAACGGCATTTCAGCTGGAAGAGATCTGGAGCTGAAACTGAAAAAAATAGTTTCCAGCGGAGGATTGTCATCGCTCCACTCCTCGTGGGCGACCCCCGGCCTGAATACAATGACGTCTCCTTCCGATGCTTCTATGAACTTATTGTCAATTGAAACTTTTTCTTTCGCGCTCATCACCACTATGATTTCATAATATCCGTGTGAATGCCTTCCGATATGCCAGGCCTTTTTCGGAGAGTTCAATCCGACAAGCCTGAATTCAACCTTTTCCATAAGTTGTCCTCATAGCAATATTTGTAAGTGTTACAGCAATATCTGTAACTGATTTTGTGTTGATATCAAGCTTAATTGAGCATAAGTTTGATCAGTTACAAAACAGCAATTAATGAACAGGAGATATTTATGGACGCAAAAGACGGAAAGAGGAACGTGCGGATAGGGTTCGTTGGGGTTGGAGGAATGGGCCAGTGTGCTCATCTCAGGAATTACGCGACTCTCGCAGACTGTGAAGTAGTGGCGATTTCGGAGCCCAGACAGGAAACAGCAAGGGCTGTCGCGCAAAGATATAATATAGGAAAAGTTTATTCTGAAGCCTCTGAAATGCTGAAAAAGGAAAAGCTCGACGCCGTAGTGGCTTCGCAGCCGTTTACAAGGCATGGCATCCTCATCCCTGAACTTCTTACAGCCCAAATCCCTGTATTCATTGAAAAGCCGCTCTCAAGCACGATCGAGTCCGGTGAAAAAATCCTCGGAGCGCTTAAAAAGTCCGGAACCTGGATAATGGTCGGCTACCACAAACGCAGCGATCCTGCTTCGATTTATGCGAAAAATGAAATTGAAAAAATGAAAAAAACAGTTGAGGTCGGGAAACTGAAATACATCCGCATACTCATGCCTGCCGGAGACTGGATATCCGCCGGGTTCTTTGATCTTATAAATAAGGATGACTACCTGAAAGGCCTGCCTTGCGAACCTGCGCCGTCCGACATGGATGCTGAAAACTATAAGAAATACATTGGTTTTGTGAACTATTACATCCATCAGGTGAACCTGATACGTTATCTGATTGGAGAAAACTACAAGGTCACATATGCGGATCCGAACGGGGTTTTGCTTGCCGGAACCAGTGAAGGGGGAATTGCTGTTTCTCTAGAGATGTCACCTTATTCGACAACGCTCGACTGGCAGGAATCGGCGCTGGTATGTTTTGAAAAGGGATGGGTCAAACTTGAGCTCCCGTCTCCATTGAGGATCAACACGCCGGGCCGTGTCGAAATCTTCAAGGATTCAGGAAGCGGAACTCCCGAAACTGTCATCCCACAGATGCCGTGGGTCCATGCGATGAGACAGCAGGCGGAAAATTTCATAGCTGCCGTACGCGGAGAAAAGCCGCCTATGTGTGATGCGGGTGAGGCCCTGGAAGACCTTAAAGTCGCCAGACAGTACCTGAAACTTCTGACGGGAAAGTAACTCGGGCTTTCCAGCCCGAGAGCAGAATCGGGGATTGAGGCGGCATCAGTCGTCAGTCGTCAGTCGTCAGTTGTCAGTCGTCAGTCGTCAGTTGTCAGTTGTCAGTTGTCAGTTGTCAGTTCGGAATTCTTGTTGGAGTTCACAACTTTAGCGTGTTCTTTAACTGATTTTCTTTGTTTGGAAATTGAGATTTGAAACTTGTTTGGTCTTTGGATTCTGGAATTTGGAATTTATTTACAATAGGAGATTTTTATGCCCAAGATTGCAATGATCGGTGCGGGAAGTCAGATATTCTGCAAGACCCTTTCAATGGACATCATGGCCACTCCCGCCCTTAAGGACACTGAGATCTGGCTGATGAGCAGGACAAAGCCGAAGATAGAGAGGATGGAGAAGTTCTTGAAGAAGGTCGTGAGGGAAAACAAACTTCCGACAAAAATTTATTCCACGCTCGACAGGAAAAAGGCGCTCGATGGAGCCGACTTCGTGATTGTCATGATTCAGGTGGGGGGGCTTGACGCTTTCAAGATAGACTATGAAGTTCCGTTGAAATACGGTGTGGACCAGTGCATCGGCGATTCACTCGGCGCAGGCGGGATTTTCCGCGGACTTCGCACAATTCCGGTGCTTGTAGAGATAGCGGAAGACATGAGGAAGCTTTGTCCAAATGCACTTCTCCTGAACTACAGCAATCCGATGGCTGCAAACTGTTTCGCCCTCGGAAAAGCCGCGTCCGACATCCAGTCAATCGGGCTTTGCCACGGCGTGCAGACGACTCTTGATCTTCTCAGCCGTTACTCGGATGTTCCGAAGGAGAACATAGATTATCTATGCGCCGGAATAAACCACATGGCCTGGTTCCTCAAGCTGGAGGATGGCAGGACCGGAAAAGACATTAATCCGCTGATAATGAAAAATATAGAGAAGCCGGAATATTATCTTAACGAGAAAGTCAGATGCGAAGTCGCCCGCCATTTCGGATATTTCATGACGGAAAGCACAGGCCATCTTTCGGAATACGTCCCATGGTTCAGGAAGAATAAGAAAGCACTTGACCTCTATTGCGACCAGCCTGCGTTCGGCGGGGAAAGCGGGGCGTACTACAAATACTGTGCGTATCTCGCAGAGAAATTCGGCAAGATAGACTATCTCGAATTTGAAGATACGAAACTCGCAAAACGCAGCGTTGAATACTGCAGCTATATCCTCGAGGCGAAAACAACCGGTGTTCCTTTCAAGTTGAACGGAAACATCAGGAACGACGGATACATAACAAATCTTCCCGAAGGTTGCTGTGTTGAAGTACCTGTATTTGTCGACAATCAGGGGGTCCATCCGGTTAAAGTCGGAAATCTTCCTGTTCAGTGTGCGGCCCTCAATATGACAAATGTGCTTGTACAGCAGCTTGCGGTTGAAGCGTCCCTGACCGGCAATCCTGAAAACATCATGCATGCTGTCGCGATGGATCCACTGACAAGTGCGGTCTGCACTCTAGCGGAGGCCATGGATATGGCTTCCGAGATGCTCGAGGAACAGCGTGAATGGCTGCCACAGTTCAAGGGTAAAAAGATCACTGCGAAACCCCCAGTAAGAATTCCCAGGAATCTAAAACCCGTTGACGTCCCCCTCGATCCCGCCCTGGCAATCGTCCACAGGTTCGGGAAGCTTGCAGAAATGAAGGGTAAAAAATGAAATGCGGAGAACGAGTAGTCCGATGTCTTAGCGGAGGGGATATTGACCATGTTCCCTTCGGCGTAGGACTTGGATGGCAGCCCTGGGGTGAAGCCCTGGAACGCTGGCGTCAGGAGAACTGTAATCCGTCGTTTGATCCAGGGAAATATTTCGGTTATGATTCCAGCTTTGCAATTCCCCGCCTGGAAAGCGGTCCTTTTCCCCATTACGAAAATAAGATACTTGAGGACGAGGGGGACACCATAATCAGCGTGGACTGGCGTGGTATCACAATGCGCAACCGCAAGGACGGCGGCTCCATGCCTGAATTTCTTGATTATCCGGTGAAATCTCCGGAAGACTGGGATCGGATAAAGCATGAAAGATACAGCCTCGATAAGATTGATGAGCGGGTGACTGAAGACTGGCCCGCATTCATCAATCGTATCGCCGTAACAGGCGAGGCAGTGCAAGTCGGCGTTTTCCCCTGGGGCGTGTTCGGAACCGTGCGTGACATTTTGGGCACAGAGGAATTCCTGATCAATTTCATTGCCGAACCGGAAATGGTCAAAGACATGATGCTGCACCTCACAGGTCTGTGGATTGGACTCTGGGAGCGTGTGGCCGCCAATGTTCAGATTGACCATATCCATATCTGGGAAGACATGTCTGGCCGGCAGGGTTCGTTGATTTCCCCGGCGATGATAGAAGAATTCATGATGCCGTGTTACGACAGAATTGCGGATTTCGCAAAAAACCACGGTGTCAGAATTGTTTCGGTTGACACCGACGGGGACTGCTCCGAACTTGTTCCTATAATGATGAAGCATGGAATCAACATGTTCTTCCCTTTTGAAGTACAGGCGGGATGCGATGTTCTGGATTACAGGGGGAAATATCCGGATCTTGGAATCATGGGAGGGCTGGATAAACGCGTCCTTTCCGGCTCAATAGCCGAAGTGGATGTTGAGATTGAAAAGACTGAAAAGATGATTTCAAAAGGACGTTATGTCCCGATGTTTGACCATCTGATACCGCCGGATGCGAAATGGGAGAATTTCAAATACGCCGCCGACAAGATCAAGGAGTTGTGCAGGTAAATCTAGCACAGGCATCTTGGTTGTGGTCTTAATATAGTTTCCTATGAGTTCTGTTTTTGACAGAGTTGATTAATTTAAAAATATCCGAAGGAGATTCTTATGCCATTGAAATGGAAAAAGGTGTGGGTGTCGGACGAGACTTTCGAGTCAGCCGCGGTAATTGATGTGGATAACGACGGTATTCCTGACATTGTGTCCGGAGGTTTCTGGTATCAGGGGCCCGACTTCAAAAAGAAGCACGAGATCGGGACGGTGAATAAATACGGAGAGTATTACGATGATTTCTCGACCATAGCGATGGATATCAACGGAAATGGACGTATGGATTTCATCACCGGCGGCTGGTGGGGAGGCAACCTTCGCTGGCGTGAGAATCCCGGCGAGGTCGGTAAGCCCTGGAAGGAGCACGTCATCGCGGAAACCGGGAATATTGAGACGACCCGCGCCTGGGACATTGATGGTGACGGGATTCTTGAAATCGTGCCCAATACGCCAGGGGCCAAAGATGTGAAAGTTTTCAAACTCAAGACGGACAGCAAGGGAAAAGGTGCTGGCGAATTCGAGAAGCTTGTCATCCATGAGTTTTCTGAAAATGAAACACAGGGGCACGGTCTCGGCTGTGGCGATATCGCCGGAAACGGCAGGATGGATATCGTGCTGCACAAAGGCTGGCTTGAATGCCCTGCGAATCCCTGGAAGGATAAATGGATCTGGCATCCCGGATTCAACCTCGACTGGTGGGGCTCCAGTGTCCCCATGCTGGTTGTGGACGTGAATTGCGACGGGGTAAATGACATCATTGTGGGAAACGGGCACGGGTATGGCCTGAGCTGGCTCGAACAGCGTCGTGCGAAAGACGGCACCAGTTCCTGGGTCAAACATCATATTGATCCTTTCAACGCCCAGTACCACGACATGATCTGGAAGGATATAGACGGTGACGGAAAGCCGGAACTGATTACAGGGAAACGTCACCGCGCCCATTGCGGCAACGATGCGGGGGAATGGGATGACTATGGGATTTATTACTTCAAGTGGAATGGTGAATCATTCTCCAAACAGGTGATAGACTACGGTCCGATCGGCGAAGCGAAGGGGACTGGAATATTTTTTGATGTCGCCGATTTGCGCGGAACCGGCAGACTCGACATTGTCGTCCCTGGAAAGGATGGACTTTATATCTTCTTCAATGAAGGCCACTGATTACAGGAAGAGACTAAAAATGTAAGCGTTAAGCTGGGAGCCTACTGCTAGGCAAGCCGACAATGAGAATTAGATCCCTCCTGCCAGATAAACTGGCAGGGGAATGAATAAACACCTAGCTTAACGGTTACCTAAAAATCAATATCAGGTAAACTTGCTTTGCCGGTTCTGAATGAAATCTAGAGAGCCCTAACCCGAATATTTCATGAACCACAAAGGCTCCAAGAGACAAAGTTTAAAAAATATAAGATTTCCTTGGAGCCTTTGTTGCTTTGCGGTAAACATCTTCTCAGACGCCTTTTTTCATTTCCCTAACTGCTTCTACCACCGACTTCGCCTGGTATTCGAGCTGTTTCCTGCTAAGCGGGTACAGAGGCAGATGGGTATAGCAGTTATGGAACATGTCTTCGGTCGCCGGGCAAGTGCTTGCAATTTTGTTTTCATCATACCCGAACTGCTTCATGATGTTGAAACGGTACATGGGGCCGAAATGTGTGATGCAGGTCAGGCCTTTTTCCGTCAGCTTCTTTTTCAACGTCTGAATATTCCCTCCTGTTTTTTTCGGATCGATGCGCAGGAGATACAAATGATGGGTGCTGTAGGTGTTTGCCGTGTCAGCTTTTTCAGGCATGATTCCGGATTCTCCGGCAAGAGTGCTGTTCATGTATTCTGCGGCCTTCTTCCGGGCGGATATTATTCCGTCGAGACGCTTCATCTGACGGATAAAACCGACACCCTGTATTTCCATGGCTGAATGGTTGCCAGGAACCTGTGCCCTGCCGAAACGGTCGGTCAACGGTGTTATGTCGTACAGCCAGTCTTTTATCTGCCTTGAGAAATCCAGTCCCAGGAATCTGGCTCTGGCGAATTGTTCGCCGCAGTCCAGATTGGTTACAAGGATGCCGCCTTCGCCGAAGGAGTTGATGTTCTTTACTTCATGCAGGGAGTATCCGCCGAAATGGCCTATTGTACCAAGAGCCTTGCCCTTGTACATACCGCCAAGCCCGTGAGCGGCATCCTCCATGACGTATATTGAATGTTTTGCTGCGATGGCCATTATCGGATCCATGTCGCATGGACATCCGCCGATATGGACCGGGACAATCACCTTTGTCCTGGGCGTTATTTTTCTGGCGACGTCAGCCGGATCCAGATTGGCTGTTTTCGGATCAATGTCGGCGAAAACAACTTTTGCCCCGATCATGAGCGGATAGGCCATGGTTGCAATAAATGTGATCGCAGGCATTATGACTTCATCGCCGGGGCGCAGTCCGGAGAGCTTGTATCCTATTTCCATGCCTGCAGTCCAGTTGGTCAGGAGACATGCATGTTTCACCTTCAGATATTCCTTGGAGAACTGTTCCGCCTCCTGGACTTTTTTGCCCAAGGTCAGTTTTGTGGCTGTGCCGGATTCCGCGGCAAGTTTTGCAACCGCTTTGCGGACTTCGCCAAAGGATGCGTTATACCTGTCGGAACCTTGTGTATCCGGCAAAAGAAACCTTATCACTTCAAGTACATCATCTTTTTTGAAATATTCTCCGACAGCCTGCCATGGCACTTTTGCATTTCCCACCGCGTATCGGAAATCACCCTGTGAAGCGTTTTTCTTCTTAGTCATTTCAAATCTCCTTGTTTTGCATTGTTTCACTATGTTTAAATTGAAAATTCAAAGACACCATAAAAAAACTCAGTCAGACTTCATCTAGCAATTTTCTGAAGTCCTCCGCTATTGCCACAACATTTCCGATCTGGCGATTGCTTGCCGCAAGTGTCATGAAACCGGAAAAGCTTGCACACCTCAAAATGGAAACCAGTTCTTTGATTTCGGAATTGCCTCCGGCAAGGACAGATGATATTCCAGCAAAGGTGCCGTCTTCAATGTCCAACTGATCCATGTGTTTACGGAATTTTCCGGATCGGAAAGTATTGAGGAACGGCATTTCTCCGCAACAGGCGAACTGAGCTGGCGAAAAAGTGAATCCGGCGCGGATTCCACGCTCCGATAATTCCTCCATTATGGTGGAGGCGTAACTGCCATTAATCCCCATGTTGCAGAAAGACAGTGTAATTTTTTCCGATGCAGCCTGCTCAACCAACCTGGCGGCATCAGAGCTGAGCGGCAGCACCAACCGGCCAATTCCGCAGTCCTTGGCAAGTTTCAACGTTTCCTTAATATCCCCGGAAGCACCCGACATCCTCAATCCGGAAACCGAAATGTTGTTATCGGCAAAATCACGGACCGCAAGCTGAAGTCTTCCGGACGGCATGAGAGATGCAGGCTTTCCCTGTATAAAGTCAAGTTCGACATAACCGATTCCGGAACGGTTCAAGTTTTCATTGATTTCCGGAACATACCTTCCGGACAATGCCGATGAGGCCGCCAATTTGAAATCTTCTTTGCACATGGCATCCCGGTATATTGCGGCCCGTTGTGAAACGCAATCGGAGCATTCGGGATTATCGCATAGGCAGAAAGCCGGATCGTTGCGGCCGATATCGGAAAGGATTCCAAGCAGGTCTTGCGCCTTAATCAATCTTGTTACGGCTTTACCGATTTTAGATACTTTCATTTTTCCGCTTGACCGGAGAATCTTGTCCAATCCGATAAAATCCCGGTGCGGTCCCGGATAATATTTCCAGGTCCTTTGAACCTTACCTTCCGCCGTTTGAACAAGGTCCGAAACAGAAGAAAGATAGGGCAGCCGCAGCAAAGCCTCCACCGAATGCATGGCCGTGCTCCTGTCCTGGTCCACCCCCAGCAGGCAGATGTATCCGCCAAGTCCAGATATTTTCAAGTACGGTGTCCCTTCACCATGGACCGTATCGGCTTTCCAGTGGTCAATGCATATTTCCCTGGCATCGGCACCAATTGCGGCAACCGTCCCTTTGGGACAATCGCTGATAACGGCGTCACGCCGCCCCTTTACGATATCCGTAATAATTCCTAGATTCCCGAAAACCGGTACGAGCAATGTGCCGGTTTCGCCTAAAGTTTCCAGAAAAGCGTCGACTACTGTTTCGGCTCCGCCGTCAACTTTTCCAATGCTGGACAGCGAGCTGTGCAGGAGGACGATGTCCCCGTCTTTCAGGCCCAATAACCTAAGCCCCTGTTTGATTTCATCCTTGTTCATAAGGCAGCCACCTATGTCTTTTAATAATGTTCCATCTCTGCGACAACCCTGCACGGAATCTGTGTAACTCCCCTAACAGGCAAATGCATGACAGTTAGCTTTACTTCCGGAACCATCAGCCTGTTCAGGTTTACCGGAAGGCAGACCGTTGATATTCCAGATTGAAAGAGTTTATGGAAAACTCCGACAAGGGGATTTCTTTCATAGATGTCTGAAACCAGCAGCTCCACACCCTGTGCGATAATCCATTCAACTGCATCAATCTCAAAAAAAACGGAACGTTCATTGATTTCGTAGAATTGACGGTCGCCAAGCGCGTTGACGATCAGCGCATCTCCAGTATGTATTTTGACCGGACAGGCGTTTCCCAGTTCCTTTGCCGTAACTCCGCCGGCCCCGTCCGGGCAGTCAAGACGGATTACCACAGCACGGCGGCGGTAAAGTTTTTCAAGCGGATAATTCGCGGCATCATGGCCGTCATCTGTCTCTGCGATATGTCCCGGGAAGTCAATATAAGTACCGGCCATAGAGCTCATGGCGAACTCATAAACCACCCCGGTATATTCTGCTGCGTCAGGCGATTTCAGGCGGATATCCTTGCGCCGTGACCTGAAAAATCCACCCGGCGCTCTGCCTGGCTCAAATGTCAAATCGATGATTCGCATGGATTTCAAAGTGATAATATTTTCAGTTTATTGTTGTTTTTAATTTCTATCGCATTTCCGCTCTTCCGGGCTTTGCCTGCGGCGGCAATGGCTTTTCTCAGTCCGGTTGCAGCGTTGGTAAGAATTTCTTCAGTTATTTTCCTTCCTGTCGCGGCAGTTGCCTTTTCCGGGTATCCCATGACTCCTACTTTGACCTCGGCGCGTTGTTCGGTAAACACTATTTCTTCATTTAATCCGGTAAGTGATGTACGTTTCTGATAGGAATCCGGATCATCGCGCAGCATTTCAGCCACCGCAGGTTTATCCATTGCTGTTTTCCCCCTTACTTCGTTAGGGGCCCAATATTTAATCAGGGATGTCTCTGCTTCTCCAGCATGGTAGTCGCGGGCTTTGAACAGATTGAGCCAGGTCGGGGAAAAATTCCATAACTGAACCAGCAGGATCATTGTGTCTTTCAGAGCCGGGTTGAGCCATTTCAATGTCCTAAGTGATTCCTTCAGGTGCTGGAGACTCTCACTGCCACCGTGCCCCGGGACAATTATGATGTTTTCAAACCCCTGCAATGACAGGGATTCGACAATCTCGCCCATCATATTGGAGAAGGTGTTGGGTTTTACATTGATGGTGCCGGTAAGCATACCTCCGGAAAAACAGTAGTTGAGTGTCGGCGCGACAATGCA
This sequence comes from uncultured Victivallis sp., assembly GCA_964540865.1. Classification (GTDB taxonomy): domain Bacteria; phylum Verrucomicrobiota; class Lentisphaeria; order Victivallales; family GWF2-50-93; genus GWF2-50-93. Next base: position 5,396 of record CAZION010000053.1, on the reverse strand, counting down.
TCCAAGTTCTTCTGCGAGTTTCGCACCCATTATTTCCGCATTCCTGATATCCGTATCCAGAGGAAGATGGTATCCGTGCTGCTCGACAACGCCGTATGGAAGGATAACAGTGCGGTTGGTTTTCAGGTATTCCTGCAATTCGTTGACTGTCATCTCTCCCATTTTTACGGTCTTCATGTTCAACTCCGTGTTTATTGTTAAATATTATAATTATGATTATATTGTTGATTTATCATATAATCAATACAGAATAAATTACTAAAGATTGATTTTTTCAATAAAAATGTACAATATTAATACTAAAACGTATTATTAATTATTCAAAACGGCAAGAAGCCCAACATCCTTTTGTCGGGTAAAAACTTTTTACCTCAATTCTGCCATCTGCTGAATGCAGTGGTTGCCGGAATGGTGATTCACCGGCCGAGGCGTTGAAGAAAACCCCCATTCCAGACCATATGATAGTTGACTACGTCCGAGTCTTCGAGGAGATTCCTCGGTTAGGTTGTTGACAATAACTCATAATATGATATATAATAATGCCGTAATGCGATATTATAAATTCACAATATGAAGTAACCGAATGAAATCATTAAACAAGACATTGGATATCCTGGAGTATGTCTTCAACAGGGACGGAGTCCCTTCGACACCGGGAGAGGTGGCATCAAGCATTAAAATAAATGCCGCAACATGTTCAAGAATTATGACCGAACTCATGGAGCGCGGCTATGTAGAGAAAGTTTCCCGGCGCACAGGATATGTCCCCGGGCCTGTCTTATATGCCTTGAGCATCCGCCAGTCGCCGTATGCAAGGATTGCAAGGGCGGTGGCTGCTCCAGTGCGGCAACTTGCGATAGACGTTTCATCCATGATAAATACTTCTGTCATGAAGGACGGCTACAGGTATGTTCTCTTTTTTTACAGCGGTGACGAAAAGAGAAAATTCCCGCTGAAAACAAAATATTTCCACGATCACTATACGACAGCCACCGGACGGCTTCTGCTTTCGGTATCTCCGGAACAGGACATTGACTTTGTCATCGGCAAACTGGGATTTCCGAAAGAAGAGTGGAACGGTATCAACTCAAAATCCGCACTCCTCAAAGAACTTGCGAAGATAGCAAAAGCAGGAACTGTCAAATATCCGCAGGATCACATATGGATAGTCGGCAGTCTGGTGAATGTTCCGGGCTGTCCGCCCTCTGCCATAGGATTCGGCGTTCCCACCAGGGCAAAAGCCGACGAGGCCGCCGCCCTGTTGAAGAAAACAGTTGCCTCCATAGAGGGAACCCCCTCTTCAGTGGATAATCCAAAACCATCTTTTTATTAAAGCAATCAGGAGTTTAAAATGAATCAGAAAGCTAAAGAACGTTGCATGGATTTCCTCACTAACGAAAAGCAGTTCCATCTCGGTTTCCTGCCTACGGAACAGCCTAACACTAAAACTCTGACTCTTGACAGAGCATTTGCCTCGTCAACCGGGACCGGTGTCAGGATGCTTCAGGCAGTTGACCGCGATATAGTACCGATGGCGGAACGTATTTTCAGCGGCGCTGAGTTTTCAAAAATGAAGACAGCCATTTATGAAGCTGTCGTCTCGGGCCGAAAAGTGGTCTTCTCCGGCTGCGGCGCCACCGGTCGTTTGAGCATATTGCTGGAATCCATGTGGCGCAAATATTTCATAAGGATTAAAACTGGAAATCCTGAATTCCATAAAAAGCTTTCAAAGTATGAAAACGCTGTCTTCAGTATTATGACCGGAGGTGATTTTGCGCTTATACGCTCTGTGGAGTTTTTCGAGGATTATCAGGAATTCGGGCGTCAGCAGGTGCGTGAGATGAATATTGGTTCCGGTGATGTTCTTGTAGCGATCACAGAAGGAGGGGAGACTTCTTCCGTACTCGGCACAGTGCAGGAAAGCGTTTCAAGAAATGCCGCCGTCTTCCTTCTCTTCAACAATCCGGCGGAACTTTTAAGCAAACATCTCGAGCGCTCGCGTGATGCGATTGAAAACCCGAAAGTAACTGTTCTCGATCTTTATTGCGGGCCGATGGCGCTGACTGGCTCCACCAGAATGCAGGCGACAAGTTCCGAGCAGCTGGTTGCCGGAGCTGCGCTGGAATCTGCTTTGAACGAAATCATCAGGAAAGAATGCGCCGCCAATATTGCTGAAACTGATTACGTGTCTGAATTCCTGAAGTTGCTCAATGAAGTTGAAAAACCGGAAACAATAGCGGTAATCTCCAGATATATAGAATTTGAAGAAACCATTTATAGTGAAAATGGATTAGTTACGTATTATGCCAATGACTATATGCTGGACATTTTCACTGATACTACGGAACGCGCACCCACGTTTATGCTGCCACCTTTCAGAAGATGCGACGACAAAAAGTCACCGATATCATGGGCGTTTGTCAAAAACCCAGTGCGTTCGACTCCCGAAACCTGGGAATTTGCACTTGGCAGAAAACCCCGCTGCCTGAACTGGGAGAAGAAGGATTACAGCAGGATGGGTGCTGATGATAGAATAATACTTAATCCGCCTGCCGTATCTTATGATGACATAAACAAATTCCTTGTAGGAAATGAAAAAGACAGTTCAAGACTTTCATCTGACCTGAATGCAGCTGTCATGGTCATAGGTGCGTCTGAAATTAAGAACAGGGATTTTGACGGCTTTGAAAAGGCATTCAAAGGAATATCGTGTGAATATAAAAAGCTGGCGGTTCTTTCAATTGGTGGAATATATAAGGAGGGTGAATTCAATCTGCCCGTGAATGTCAGGAAATCATCCCTTGAACTTATGGAGCATATGGCGGTAAAACTTGTTTTGAATACAATATCCACAGGCACGATGGTAAGGCTTGGAAAAGTTACCGGAAACTGGATGAGTTTTGTGGAAGTCTCAAACAAAAAGCTCATTGACAGAGGCACCAGGATAATTTCATCGCTCTGTGGTATACCCTATGAAGCGGCATGTGAAAAACTGCATGAGACCCTGGAGGAGTTTACAAAATCCCCTCCATTGGTAAAAACCTCACCCGTCCAATTTACAATTAAAAAGATAAAAGGAAATTAGGGGGTGGCGATGAAATTAATATGGGAGCCCAGGGGAACATCATTAAAACTCAATCTGCTTCTTCGCACTCTCGGTGAAGAATATCCTGTCGACGAAAAGGGAGATGGAGTTAAAATATGCTTTAAAGAAACATCGGAGCGAGGCACTCTACGCGTTGTAAGAAAAGACGATACCTTCATAATAGAGTATGGAAGCCTTCCGGCGGCGGCACGCGGCATAGGGTATGCATTGGCTGGATTGGAAGCTGATGAAAAAATGGTTTTCAAGACATTCGGAATCCTTCTGGACTGTTCGAGAAACGGTGTTATTACTGTCGCACATTTCAAACACTGGCTCAGGCGTCTTTCTCTGATGGGCTACAATATGGCGATGCTGTACACCAAAGACGCGTATCAACTGCCGGGTGAAACATATTTCGGCTATATGCGTGGTGCTTATTCGGTAGAGGAAATTCGTGAGATAGACGCATACGCATCAAAGCTCGGCGTGGAAATGGTCGCATCGATTCAGGCTCTCGGCCATATGGAACCCATCCTCAGATGGCCTGCTTACGGTGCAGTGAAAGACACAGACAATGTCCTGCTGGTGGATGAAGATAAATCCTATGTCCTGTTGGAGAAAATGCTGAAGTTCTGGAGTGATGCCCTAGGCACAAGGCGTATTCATTTGGGTATGGATGAGACTCATGATCTGGGACGCGGACGGTTTATGGACAAGTTCGGCTATGAAAGAGGTTTCGACATATTTAACCGTCATCTCGGAAGGGTTTGCAATATATGCGACAGATTCAATCTCAACCCCATGATCTGGTCTGACATGTATTTCCGACTCGGCAACAAGAACCAATCCTATTATGATCCTGAAACAGTCATTCCGGAAGATGTTAAAAACGCTATAGATAAAAGGGCGGAACTGGTCTACTGGGATTATTATCATCGTAATGAAGCTTTTTATGCGGACTACATAAGACGGCACCGTGAACTTGGCAAGGAACCTGTCATGGCTTCAGGCATATGGACATGGTCTCGGATGTGGTATGACCACGAACAAACCGTCTCCACTGCCGGACCTTGTATTGAAGCGTGTAAAAAAACAGGCCTTGGTGAAATTATTTTCACCATGTGGGGCGATGATGGCGGATATTGCGAGTTTGATTCGGCTTTCGCCGGAATGGCATGGGCCGCTGATTATGCGTTCAACGGTAAATCGGATGACGTCCGAGTTGAGAAATTCTTTCAGGCCGTATTTGGCAGCAGTTATAAATTACAACTTGCGGCAGGAGAGCTGGAGATCAGTGTTTTCAATAAAGATGCCAATCCCAGGTATGATATCATAGCTGCGGCTGTCCTCTGGGATGACCCGCTGATGGGGATTATATGGCACGAATATCTCTCTTTCGATAAAAATGTATGGAACACATCAATAGAAAAGCTTCATCAGGTCGCAGAGAAAATAAAATCTCATCGAGCTGATACAAAAGCAGGGCACATAAACCATGCGTGGAATATCTGCGATACCCTTATTAAAAAACTTGAATTCCGGACCGCTCTGCTGAAAGCCTACCATGAAAACGACCGCGCTTCATTGTTGAAATTGAAAGACAAGGCTGTCCCTGATGTAATTGAAGCTATACAACGGTTAAATGAATCTTTCCGAATTCAATGGTCACGCAGCTATAAATCATATGGATTGGAAGTTATGCAGATAAAACTGGCAGGCCTATGTGAACGTTACCGAGAGACGGGCCGCAGGATAACGGAATATCTCGATGGCAGAACAGCCTCCATCCATGAGCTTGAATTGAACCCTGAAGCAAAAGGTTCCATCGATTCCCGTTACCGCATGATTGCAACAGGCGGCTGGTTCATCTGACCGGAACTTGAATTGTTGAGGAGGGGGATTCTTTTTTCCTTAGGTAGACGGGACCTTGCCGATGATAAAAAAGTTGAAACTCAAGCCTGTATTGGAAGTTTTAGCCTCAAATTAGACTGTTGTGAAATTGATGTGAAATTTGTTTTCAAGACATTGAAAATCAATGATAAACAAGGTATTAGGGCAGGGGGTGTTTTTGTGCGTAAGTCGTTTATAATCAAGATGGTGGTGGGGGGAGGATTCGAACCTCCGAAAGCATAGCTAGCAGATTTACAGTCTGCCCCCTTTGGCCACTCGGGAACCCCACCAAGGAGATTTGTTATTTAGTATTTTCGATTTCGAAGAATTAAACGCTAAGGAAATCAAAAAGATACAATCGAAAATATTGGAGCGGGTGAAGGGAATCGAACCCTCGTGATCAGCTTGGAAGGCTGGAGCA
>CAZION010000052.1:0-37984 GCA_964540865.1 uncultured Victivallis sp. | reverse complement strand
CAGTGACCAGTGACCAGTGACCAGTGACCAGTGACCAGTGACCAGTGGCCAGTGACCGGTGACCAGTCAAACCAACCGGCAATTGAAAAATCATAAATTTTCTTGGGGTAACTATGGCGTTATGGGGCGGAAGATTCAGCGGCGATCAGAAAAAGGAACTTATTGAATTCACAGAATCAGTCTCATTCGATAAACGCCTTTACCGCCATGACATAGCCGGAAGCAAGGCGCATGTTGAAATGCTTGCGGAAAGCGGGATAATCCCCGTCAAAACTGCAAACTCCATCAAAGCCGAACTCGACAAAATAGGGAAGCGCATACAGAGCGGCGACTTTGAGTTCAGAAGCGAGCTTGAAGACATTCACATGCACATCGAAAACGCCCTGATAAAATCCCTTGGCGACGAAGGGGCAAGACTTCATACGGCACGCAGCCGGAATGACCAGGTATGCCTGGACATCAGACTTTACCTTAGGGACGAAACCATCTCGATAATTTCAGGCATACGGGCTTTCCAGACCGCACTCGTGACCCAGGCTGACCTTAATTCAATGGCGATAATGCCCGGATACACGCATCTCCAGCATGCCCAGCCGGTCCTTTTCGCGCATCATCTCCTTGCGTATGTTGAAATGTTTGACAGGGATGCGGCAAGGTTGCAGGACTGTCTAAAAAGGATAAACGTCATGCCTCTTGGTTCTGGAGCCATCGCGGGGACAACTCTTCCCATCAATAGGAGGAAAACAGCGCAACTCCTTGGATTCCAGTTCATCTCCGGCAACAGCATGGACGCAGTGGCCGACCGTGATTTCGAGTGTGAATTCCTCGCCTGCCTTGCGATATTCGCAATGCACGTGTCAAGACTGTGCGAGGATATCATACTGTGGATGTCAAAGGAGTTTTCCTTCATCGAACTTGCCGATGCCTTCTGCACCGGTTCAAGCCTTATGCCGCAGAAAAAGAATCCGGATGTCGCCGAACTGTCACGCGGAAAAACCGGGAGGATTTACGGCAACCTGGTTGCACTCCTGACAATCTGCAAGGGGCTCCCACTCTCCTACAACAGGGATTTGCAGGAGGACAAGGAGCCGCTTTTCGATTCGATTGACACGGTCCTGAAAATACTTGCTGTTTTCCCCCCGATGATTGCGACCATGAAAATCCGGAACGAACGGATGCTGGCCGGAGCCATGAATCCCGGGCTTATGGCCACTGATCTTGCCGAAGAGCTGGTGAAGCTGGGCGTCCCGTTCCGAAAAGCCCATGAAAAATCCGGTTCACTTGTAAAGTGGTGCGAGAAAACAAAAATCCCGCTAAACAAAGTCTGTCTTGAGGACATGAAGAAGATCATACCTGAAGCGACAGCTGAATGCACAAAGCTTTTCGAGCCTGGCAAAAGCGTATCAAAACGCGAAATCACCGGCGGAACCGGTCCTCGCGAGGTTCGCAGACAGATAAATTCCTGGAAGAGGAAACTTTCGAAATAGTATCTCCGGATATGGAAATACCCGCACGTGTATTATATATTCCTGTTCTTAAAGTTTATGGGAGTAAATTCAGTGAGAAGAAATTACAGTAAAAAATATTTCACCATCATTGAATTAATAGTCATTATTACCGTTATGGGAATCCTTGCCGGCATTGGCATACCTTCAATGTTCAACGCCAAGGAAAAGGCGAAATATGTCAGATGGCTTGGCTTCAACAACCAATGGAACTCCGATCCCAGCACTGTAATCAACTACAATTTCGAAAACACTGACTTCAAGACTAATTATATGGGGTCTTCCTTTCCGGCCATTTACAATTCCGCAACACGCTGCGACGCCAAAGACTTTGTGCAGAATGACTATCACGGCATCTTAGTGAACGGTCCTGAATGGAAAAACACCGGGCGATGGAAGACAAAGAAATGCCTGCAGTTCAATGGCAGAAACAGTTACGTGCTGATTCCGGGCTCCAGTGCGATTGACTTCGATCCAGGGAAAGATGATTTCACCATTGAAACCTGGGTCAACCTTGATAATCTTAAAGGAATCGCTCAGACATTCTTTTCCAAATGCGAATGGTACTCCATATCGCAGTACGATGCATATCTCACGAAAAAAAGGTTCGAAGTGGATTCGGGCAACGGCTCGGCGGCGTGGCTTTCACCTAAACCTGAGGCCAATAAATGGGTTAATCTTGCATTAAGAAGCGAAGCGGGAAAGTCTCAGCTCTATTTAAACGGACAGGCCATGACTGACAAGTCAGCCGACTATACAAATCCGTGTTCTGACGAAAGAACATCATATCCGTTCATCCTTGGCGCTGCAAGCATTTCCGGGAACACCCGGAATTATTTCTTCCAGGGCAGAATGGATGAACTGACAGTTTTCAAACGCGCATTGACCCCTGATGAAATTAAGGGCATTTATGAAATGGGAATTCCGTAGGGAATACGGTGAAAAATTATGTCTAAAATACTGGTGGCAGACGACAGCATACTTGCACAGAAATCTTATGAGCAGATGCTTGAGTTTCTTGGATACGAAGTGATTATGTGCTCAAACGGCATTGAGGCAGTCAACGCCTTCATGGAGCAGAACCCAGACCTTGTCATACTCGATGTTGACATGCCTGCAATGAATGGGTTCGAAGCATGCCGTAAAATCAGAAAGACAGCTTACGGGCTGAACGTCCCAATCATAATTGTCTCCGTGGGAGATTCGGAGGAGGACGTTGTCAATGGAATGAATGCGGGCGCCAACGACTACCTGATAAAGCCCGTAAAGGAACCACATCTGATTGCAAAGCTCAAGACTTTTCTGAAGTTTTCAATGGTACACAAGGATGATCTCGAGCTTGTAAAACACCATGTTGAATTTGCAGGCCGCTATATAATTGAAAAACTTCTTGGGCATGGGGCACACTCTGTCGTATTCCTGGCAAAAGACAAGGTTAGCGAAAGACATGTGGCAGTGAAACTGGTTTCGACTCCGGAACTGGAAAGCTTTTCGAAGGCTTTTCTGGAAATTGCGGAAAAAATCAAGAATATAGAATCGTCAAACATCCTGAAGATTCATGATTTCGGCCAATATGCAGGCCGGTTCTACATAATTCTTGAATATGCCGAAAACGGGGATCTTGCCCAGCGGCTCAAACGACACAAGTTCTCTGAAGAAGAAGCGGTCAATCTGGCATTGGATTTGATAACAGGATTAAAAGAACTCGATAAGAACGGTATTGTGCATTTTGATATAAAACCTGAAAACATAATGATTTCAGGAGACAAATACAAACTTGGGGATTTCGGCATAGCAACCCAGAGGGATACCGCGACAATTCCAATAAAAATGGAGATCTGGAGCACTGCGGCATATCTACCACCGGAATATCTGAATGATTCATCAGCGATCTCCATAAAAAGCGATATTTATAGCCTGGGGATAACACTTTACCAGGCAATCACAGGAGACAACCCGTTCCAGTCGGATAAACCTACCGTTGCCATGTTCAAACAGGTCAATCTTGTCCCACCGTCCCTTGAAACCTACGACAACAGGATAACAAAATATTTCTCCGACGCTGTCGCCGCAATGATGGACAAGGATCCTGACAACAGGCCAAGTCTTGATGAAATTGAACATTTCTTCACACATTTACTCGAATTCCTTGCAAGCAGACCCCCGGAAGGCGCAAAAGAAGCGGCTGCTGATGCAAGCTTCAAGAAAGTAAAAAAAGAACTCGAAGTGCTATCCGATACCACCCTTGCCATAGCTGCAAAAAAGGTAAACCCGAGGAAGAAATTAATACCCGGGCTGAGGCAGACTCTAGCAAAACTAGGATTCGCAAAATCAATTGTCCTCGGCATTATTCTCTTCGTGTTATCAATATTAAGCGGCTTGCTGATTTACACCAACTTTGTAGAGAGCAATGAAGAAAGTCCTACCGGTTCACTTTCAGCAGTAATATGCCTGAAATGCAAAAAGGGCTACGAAACCAGGATAATGGATATAACTAACGAAAAGTGCATCCACTGCGAAGGGACCATTTCCTATAGGCAGAAGTGCAACAAATGCAAATTCGAGTTCCCGTACAAACTTCCGGCTGAAAGTCCAAAGAACTTCAAACTAGCGGCCATGGATGAGACAGTCGAGCTCAACAGCTGCCCGAGCTGCAAGTCTCCGGACACGGCCCCGGCACCGACAAGCTTTGAGAAAAATCAGCCTGGGTTGCGAAGGTGAAATCCTGCGGATTTGCCGGTACTCGAAAGCAGCCCGGCGGAATCTGCAGTTGAAGTGGAAAAGGGAAATAACAGGTGTGCCGTACTGTAGCCGAAAACATATAATTTCCTGTTAAACAAACATATCATAACATTGGGCATAACAAAACATGGAAACTGTGACAAACAAACCCAGAATCCTGCTTGCCGAGGACAGCCTTTTAAGCAGGAAGATAGCCGTCCGCATCCTTGAAAACTGCGGTTGTCGGACTGATACTGCGGAAAACGGATTGGAAGCCCTTGAGAAAGCTTCTTCAAACGTATACGATCTTATCATTGTGGATATGTTCATGCCGGAGATGAATGGCGGGGACGCCACCATTGAAATCAGAAAAAACGGAATCAACACTCCGATTGTAGCCCTGAGCGCAAATCCGATCACCGCTGAAGAACGAATCCAGTATGGCCTAAATGATTCTATTTTGAAACCCATTTCAAATACTGAAGTCAACAGGATACTCACCAAATACTGCCATCAGGAAGAACCGGCTCACCACCAGACTTCAGCTCCAGCACCACTCTCCGATATTTCTGTCTTCGATGAAACCGCCGCCCTTGAATTCGCAGGCGGGAGCAAAACTGTACTGACAGAAATGATCACAATTTATATTGAAGGCACCAAGAAAAGCATAGCCTCTCTCTCTTCTCACCTGGATGTCCGTGACATGCAGAAGGTAAAATCAACGGCCCACCTTATTAAAGGCGAATCCAAGTCTTTGGGAGTGAAAAAGGTTTTTCCAATCGCGACGGAAATAGAGGAGGCCGCTAAAACCGGAGACGCGGAGAAATGCACTTCACTGATTCCGGAACTCAGGAAAAACTTCTCTGAATTCAACGAATCATTGAACTCTATCAGGAAACAATAACGGGATTAAACAAAATGTCAGTCTTCTTCATAGAACAGATGGATTACATATTCCTGCTTTACGGATTGTCATTCATTGTCCTGTCAGCATTGACGTTTATGCTGCGCAACAGCGTCCTCCACTGGAAATGGTTTACGCTTTTCGCACTTACACAGGGGATAATCAGAATAGCCGAAATCATCACAATATCACATGACCCCGGGCATGTTTTTAAGATTGTTGAACTTTCACTTGCTATACTTTCATATTTCTTTCTCTTTGAATTCGGTCGGTCCGGACTTGAACTGGACAAGGGCAAAAAAAATGCCGGCAAATGGGTTTACGCCATACTTTTCTGGCTTGTTGCTGCAGGCGGATCCCGGAATATTGAAGGAATTGAAACAACTTCCCGATATTTCATGGCCCTCCCCGGGGCTTTGTTCTCGGCATATGTACTGTCTAGGACAAGACTTGCAAAACTGCAGGGGAACAAGTCCATTTTAGCGGCCACCATGGCAATCATCCTCCTTGGAATCTCAATCACCGTAGTACCACCGAAAGCGAATTTCTTTCCGGCAAACTATTTGAACGAAGAGACATTTTTTTCCGCAGTAAACTTCCCTGTCGAACTTTTCAATGCGTTTCTAGTCATAATCCTATGTGCATGCTTCGGGGTTTTCCATATGGCAAGACAGCACAGACACAATGCTGAAGTATACGCTAAAACTATCCCGTTCTTAACATATCTCACCCCCGTACTGCTTGTCATAACCATAATATCCGGCTGGATTGTAGTCCAGGAAACAGGCATCGGGGAGAATATAAAACTAAAGGAAAACTTCCTTGCCCTTACCCGCACCGTAGCAGTATCCATCAATACGGAAAAGCTCAAGAGACTTTCCGGCTGCCCCTCCGACACCGGATTAGATGAATATAAGAGCTTGAAAAGGACGCTGACAGGGATCGCGAGCACCCAGCAGAATGTAAAATACCTTTATCTAATGGGTTACAGGGATGGCGATGTGTTTTTCTACGTAGATGTCGAACCTGAGATGACTGTCGGCACAAAAAAAACCTCCACGCTCCCATTATCTGTTCCAGGAAAGATATACGATGAAGCAAGTGACAGTCTAAGGGAATCCTTCAGAACGGGGCTTCCTTTCACCGAAGGCCCGACAGAGGATGAATGGGGCAGCTTCATTTCAGCATTGGTGCCGATAAGGGCACCTGATTCTAAAATCATCATAGCTGTCCTCGGTGCCGACATATCGGCGCTGGACTGGGACAGAATGATCGCAAAACACAGGTTGCTTCCCATAATTGCAACGCTTATGTTCTCCATCCTCCTGATAATCTTCTTCGTAATCCACCAGACGAACTTGAAAAATTCATTTGCAATAACATCATCTGAAAGCAGGTATCACAGTCTTATCGAAAGCTCTCCGAACTGCATCGAGCTGTTCGACAACCGCGGGAACTACATATCCATAAACGACAATGGCCTGCTGGTAAAAGGTCTTTCGGAAAAGGAGATAATAGGAAAGCCGTTCCGGGAAGTCTGGCCCAAGGGTTTCATGAGGGAGATAGTAGATGAGGCCGTAAAACGGGTACTCCGCGGGGAGAGGTGCACATTTGAAGCGGAAAACACGAGGCTTGACGGCTCAATTATTACGTGGATGATAGTTCTCAATCCGATATGGGACGAGCAAATGCGGATCAGCAGATTCGTGGCCATCTCGACAGATATAACAGAACGCAAAAACACAGAAAAGACCATCCTTGCATCCAAGGAACAGGCCGAACTCCTTAACAAGGTGCTTCCAAGCGGCATGTTCACAGTCGACAAGGACAAGAAAGTGACAAGCTGGAACAACGCGGCGGAAAGGCTCACAGGGTATTCCCCCTCAGAAGTGCTCGGTAAAGAGTGCCTTCTTTTTGCGATTGCCCCATGCGTGGAAAAATGCGGTCTCTATTCCGAAGACGTCACAAAACCGATTTTCGGAAGGGAATGCCTGATCAGAAAGAAGGACGGCACGCTTATCAACATACTCAAAAATGTTGACGCCCTAAAGGACGAAAATGGGAATATAATCGGAGGGATTGAATGTTTCATAGACATCACGGAAAAGAAACAGAATGAGTTGGAGCTCCACAGGAAGGATAATATTCTTGAAGCTGCGGCTTTTTCCGCGGAAAGGCTCATCAAAACCCACCACTGGAATGACTGCATAAAGGATATCCTGGAAAAGCTGGGCGAGGCTGTAGGAACAGGCCGGGTATGCTTATTCCAGAACCGAAAGGACTCCAATGACAAGGTGATTTCAGCAACTGCTTTTGAATGGTCATCATCTCGCGCAGGTAAAGATTTACAGAAGCCCGTAATTAAAGACAGGAATTTCGATGAAATAGGGCTATCAAGGTTGAGGTCCCTGCTTGAATCAGGGCTGCCGATCTCCGGCGCAATTGACGACTTCCCGGAAAATGAAAAGAAGATTTTCGCAAAAGGTGAAGTTAAATCAATACTGGTGATCCCTGTCTTTGTCGACTCACAATGGTGGGGCTTCATAAAATTCGATGATTTCACCGTACAGAGGCAATGGACCAAGACTGAAATAGAACTTCTGCGCGCCATAGCAGATCTCATCGGGTCGACCATAAGGAGGGAGCAGTTCGAAAAGGCCCTCAAGGACTCCAAAGACGAGGCGGAAGCACTCAACAGGCAGCTCGAACAAAGCATCCAGCAGGCCAACATGCTTGCGGTTGAAGCTGAAACTGCGAATGTCGCAAAAAGTGATTTCCTCGCCAACATGAGTCATGAAATAAGAACCCCCATGAACGGCATTCTCGGAATGATTTCCATCCTTTATGATTCCAATCTGTCACCGGAGCAACGCAAATACGCCGAAACCATACGCCAGAGCTCTGAATCACTCCTGACAATTATAAACGACATCCTCGATTTCTCCAAAATAGAAGCCGGAAAACTCGACCTGGAGGCGAAAGACTTCAACCTGCAGTCCATCATCGAACAGGTGCTCGACCTGATCGTCATAAAAGCGCAGGAAAAGGGGATTGAACTCAACTGCCTCGTATCCCCTGAGGTTCCAGACTTTTTCAGAGGCGATGCCGTAAGGCTCAAGCAGATACTTACAAACCTTCTGGGCAACGCCATAAAATTCACCATGAAAGGTGAAATAGCCCTCAAAGTCGAACTCAGGCGCCAGGACAGCAACCAAGTCTTAGTCTATTTCGAGATTAAGGATACGGGCATCGGAATTTCAAGGGACAGCATCAACACCCTTTTCGAAGCATTCATGCAGGTTGATTCCTCAACAACCAGGAAATTCGGTGGCACCGGACTCGGGCTTTCGATCTCGAAGAAGCTGGCAGAGAAAATGGGGGGCGAAATAGGGGTTGAAAGCGAAGAGGGAAAAGGTTCGACTTTCTGGTTCACCGTAATACTTGAAAAACACAAGGTTCCGGAAAAAACCGAAACCATCCCCCTCGAAAAATTCCACGGCATAAGAATCCTCTCCGTTGATGACAACGCAACAAACAGACTTGTAATGAAAAGCATGCTATCCTCCTGGGAGTTCATACACGATGAGGTCGACAATGCAAAAACAGCACTGGAAACGCTTCGCAATGCGAAAAAAACGGGGTGCCCCTATCACCTGGTGTTCCTTGACATGCTGATGCCTGAAATGGATGGTGAATCCCTTGCACGGGAGATCAAAAATGATTCACTGATCAATGACACACGCCTTATAATGATGTCATCAGCCGGACCTTCTTTCGAGAAGAGATTCAGGGATGGCAAACTGTTCTCAGCGATACTCTCCAAACCAATGAAGAAATCACAGGTGTTCGACTGCATTGCAACATTGATCGGGGAAAGCAAACTGACAGTGGAAAAGAATGATTTCAAGGATATGAAAAACTCCTTCGACACCAAAGATACAAGAAAAATCCTTCTGGTGGAGGATAATGAAATCAACCAGAAAGTAGCAATCGCAATCCTCTCGAAAATGAATATCAAGCCCGATATCGCACAAAACGGCGCAGAAGCTGTCAGGATCCTTGAAAGCAAAATATACGATCTGATATTAATGGACATTCAGATGCCGGTGATGGACGGACTTGAAGCCACAAAAGTCATCCGCGACAGAAACTCAAAAGTCATCAATCACAATGTCCCGATAATTGCAATGACAGCGCACGCCCTCAAGGGCGACAGGGAGAAATGCATTGCAGCAGGAATGGACAACTATGTTTCAAAACCCGTCAAACCCAAAGACCTGTCTGACGCCATTTCCAGACAGCTTTCAGGATGCAAGCTCCCAGATGCTCAGTCGGAAGAGGAAGGTAATGAAGCGGAACCTTTGAACAGCATAGTATTCGATGCCAATTCACTTATGGAGAAAATATCCGGAGACAAGGAATTCTTTGAAGAACTTGTGAATCTTTTCATTGAAGACACTCCGAAACAATTGGAGTCAATCAAAAATGCACACGAGGCGAAGGATATCGTGAATATCCAGCGTATCGCCCACACTGTCAAGGGTTCGTCTGGGAATTTCGGAGCTTCACGCCTGCAAAATGCCGCTTCACTGCTTGAACATGCAGCCAAGACTGGAGATTTCAGCAAAATCAAATCTCTCATCGGTGCAGTTGAAGTGGAGTTTAATATACTCGAAAGGGAAATTGATAAAATAAGATCAGGGAGTGTGTGAAATGGCTTTCAAAGTACTTGTTGCCGATGATGATATTATAACAAGACGCCTTGTTGAAAACATCATTATCAAGAACGGATACGAACCCGTGAGCTGCCAAAATGGAACTGAGGCGTTGGAACAGCTCAGCAACCCCAACGGGCCAAACCTGGCCATTCTAGACTGGAACATGCCCGGAATCCAAGGCATAGAAATATGCAAAAGACTCCGCGACCTGAAATTGAAAATCAACCCCTACCTGATAATCCTTACCGCATCCATGAATGAAAAGAAAGATGTCCTCGAAAGTTTCCGAACTGGGGCAAACGACTATATGGAAAAGCCGTTTGATGCAAAGGAACTCATAGCAAGGGTGAAACTTGGTGAAAAACTCATAAAACTAGAAATTGAACTCGCGGACCGAATCAAGGCCTTGGAAGAAGCAAATAAACATATCAAAACACTACAGGGAATACTTCCCATCTGCATGCACTGCCACGATATAAGGAAGGACAATGAGAGCTGGGAACGGATCGAAGAATACATATCAAGACATACCGATGCTCAATTCAGCCACGGCCTATGTCCTAAATGCTTGAAAAAACACTATCCCGAAGTTTCAATGGAGTAGAGGAACCCTATTAGCTAACCTCTGAAGTCTGGCATTTAGAGGTGCCATAAATCATCACCTTACATTCAGAGTGCATACACGCTTCATTATGTAAAACTTGTCTCTTTTCTTCACTATGCTTACAAATACGGCTTCTATCACATCGCCATGATGTTTGTCCTGAAGGGCTTTTGCGACATCTGAAATTCCGTTTACCGTCATTTCACCAAGCTTAACCAGAATGTCACCCCTGTTGACACCCTCCACTCCGCCCGGAATGTCACTGACGACAAGGCCTCCCTCAAATGGGTATTCGAGGGCTTTTGCAAGCTGTGGAGTAAGTTCCTGAAGGCCAAGCCCCATTTTGACTCTCGCCATCTCAAGACCGTCCATGTATTTTATTTTCTCGGCCTTGAAAGAATAAGTCCTGCCGTCTGCAGTTTTCAAGGTCAGTTCACCGCCGACCCTTATTTTCCAAAGTTTGAGGCTTATATCAAAAAGCCGGCCAGGCTTTACCCCGTCAACTTCCACAATCCTGTCATCTTTTTTAATTCCCGACCTTGCCGCAGGGCTGTCCTGTATGACTTCCCTAACAAAGAATTCCATGCCGGAACCACCGTTTTTCCTCTGCCCGGGAACAATACCGAGGGACAACTCGCCGAACCGCTCCGGTATCAGCCATTTTGCAAGAACATCCTCAAGCCTCTTCATGGGAATAGCAAAACCAATTCCCTGCGCATCGCAGAATATGGCCGTGCTCATGCCAATCATCTCAGCATTAAGATTGATAAGAGGACCGCCGCTGTTACCCGGATTAATCGCCGCATCCGTCTGAATGATATCTGAAAAGATGACATTGCCCTGATATATGGCCTTGCGCCCAAACGCGCTGAGCACCCCCTGGGAGATGCTGTGCCCAAGCCCGTAGGGGTTCCCAAGGGCGATTACAGTTTCACCTAACATCAGATCATCCGCCCTCGCAAACTTCATAGGCTTGAAAATCCTTGCTTCAGGCAACCCTTCAACTTTTAGGAGCGCAATATCATTGAAATCGTCACTTGCGATCTCCTTGGCGACATATTGGGTCCCGTCATCAAGAGTGACAGTTATCCTTGTAGCCCTGCTTACAACATGGGAATTGGTGATTACAAGTCCTGAAGGATCTATGAAACTCCCGCTTCCCAGGGAGGTCGTCTTTACCTGCCCCTGCTCCGCAAAAAAATTCCTGAACATGCTGTCATACGGATCGTTTTCTCCACGGAAAGAATCCGCCCTTGAGATAATCTTCTCCGTACCGATGTTAACAACGCAGGGTAAAACTTCGGATACAGCCGTCACAACCGGTGTTATCCGTGAATTCACCACTTCAGCAGCATCCATCACAGCGACGGCTGTAAAAAACAAGGTTGCGGCAAAATAAATTTTCATATGGCTTGACATAAGCACAATACGCTAAATATTATTAGACTGTTTCAGAGGTTTCATTTAGATTGTAAGAGAATAACATAAACATTCACACGTCAAAAATCAAGGACGCCAAGAAATGCCGGCTTCATCTGGTGAAAAAAGCAGCTTTAAGGAAAAACAACTCCAGTCGGCCTGGAACCGCACGGAACCCGGCACACAGATAAGGACAACCGACAGCCAGGTCATAACCGTCATCCATCCCGGCACCTGGAACCTCGAGCAGGGCCCCGATTTCAAAAACGCAAAAATCATAATTGACGGAATGGAAATCACTGGCGACATAGAGGTCCACTGCTCTCCATCTGACTGGTATGCGCACAAACATCACACCGACAATAATTACAAGGGAGTCATACTGCATGTGACAGGCCCTGCCGACAAAAACGAGATAGACAAGAACCAACTGCCTGGGATTCCCTCAGTTATAATCAGTCCGGACATGACATCGGAATTTCCCCTGACGGAATCCGAAAAGTTCC
This sequence comes from uncultured Victivallis sp., assembly GCA_964540865.1. Classification (GTDB taxonomy): domain Bacteria; phylum Verrucomicrobiota; class Lentisphaeria; order Victivallales; family GWF2-50-93; genus GWF2-50-93. The sequence continues at coordinate 25,607 of CAZION010000052.1, read as the reverse complement.
CGAACGGCAGCTGTGTTGATTTTTTCTCGTCCTGCGACGACAACTCACTTCATGATTTTTTCGTGAATGCAGGGAAAGTCAGGTTCGAGGAAAAGTCGCGCACAATTGTAGGTGAAATGATCAGTTCCGGCGCCGAAAAGACATGTCTGAAACTCATATTCGAAGCCTGCGGCTACAAGAGGAACCGCAAATCCTTCATCGAACTGTTCAACCGCTATTCGGAATATGAGGAAGCTGATTCATCCTGCCGCGCCGAATCAATACTCTGGGGCGAATCTGGATTCCTCCCGGATCCGGCCTCGTCAGCCCTTGATCCCGAAATGAAAACTTTTGTGAAGAAAATATGGAGCACCTGGTGGGAGGCAAGGGTCGAAGCAAGAGAGGATATAGAATGGATAAAGGCCGGAGTGCGCCCCCTCAATATGCCGGAACGGAGAATTGCAGCCCTATCCGTCATGCTCGGCCTCTTCTCGAATTCACCGCTCGCTTTCCTATCCCAAAAAGCCGGAACAGGAATATCTGGAAAAGAATTTGCCCGTTTCCTGTCAGATGAAATAGAGTGCAGCCATGAGACATGGGATAATTATATCAACTTCTTTTCCAGAACTTCAAAGCCGTCTTCCGTTCTCGGCAGGTCAAGAATGATTGATCTTTCAGCTAACGTCCTGCTACCTTCACTGCATGCCTACGCGACAATCAACAGCAACAGCCGCATGAAGGATTTCTCGTTTGATGCATGGCTGCAACTGCCCCTGCCCCAGATGAACAGGATCGTCAGAATCGCCACACACAAATGGTTCATGCCGCCGCAACGTTTAAAAAAGATCATCATGGATTCCGCATCATTCCAGGGCGCCATCTACGTCTACAGGAATCATTGCGAGAAATGCCACGGCGACTGCGGCTGCTGCATCGTCGGCAAGCCGTCTCCTGAAAAGGAAGAATGAGGGAATATAAGACTCCATCGTAAACCAAAGCGCAGGCAAGCCTGCTCACACCATATAATTGCTATGAAACCATACAGATCGGAAAAAAACACAATGAACTCTTCTGACGACGTAGAACTCAAAACCAATCATCCACCAATCCAACAATCCATCAATCCCCCTTTACATATCACCTTCTCTCTTATCGTCCCGGCATACAACGAGGAAAAATATATAGGCCTCACCCTCGACAGCCTCCTTGCAGTGAAAGAAAAGCTCTCCGGCCGTTTCAACGGCGAAATAGTAGTGGTTGACAACAACTCAAACGACGGGACTGCGAACCTCGCAAAAGCCAAAGGGGCCAAGGTCGTCTTTGAAAAGGTGAACTGCATCGCCCGGGCCAGGAACTCCGGTGCAAAAGAAGCCTCCGGCAAATATCTCTTCTTTGTCGATGCCGACACAACAGTGCCGACTCAACTCATCGAGGAGGCACTACATTGCCTTGAAGATAAAAACATCTGCGGCGGTGGAACTCGAATCTCTTTTGACAGGCCAATTCCCTTCTCGGGGAAAATCCTTCTATGGACTTGGAATACCATAGTCAAGTTTTATCCCATGGCGGCCGGCTCTTTCCTATTTTGCAGAAAAGACGCCTGGCAGGAAACCGGCGGTTTCGACGAGGAACTTTACGCTTCCGAAGAAATTTCATTCTCAAAAAAGCTCCGGAAATGGGGCAGGAAAAATGAAAAAAACTTCACCATCCTGAAAATCCCCGCCGTCACATCCGGAAGAAAATTCGAATGGCATTCAATGACCTGGATCATCCTCAATTTCATGTTCTTCGCAATCTTCCCGTTCGGAGTCCGCAGCAAAAGACTCTGCCACCTCTGGTACAAGAGGAAAAGTTGAAAACTAAGGGAAGTTCTAAAGTTCTGGAGTTCTGGAGTGGTAAAGTAGTAGAGTTCGGAAGTGCTTCCCTTAAATCTGAAAATTTATATCTTGCATCAGCCCGAAGCCGTTATTGCACAGACAGAACCACTCGGAAACCCAAATTGCTACTCCGTGTGGTGTTCGGCTCGTTGAGGCTCCGGCGAGCGGATTTGCTATAACTGGCATTGAAATACCAGCTGCCGCCACGATTCGCACGACAGGAACCCATAGCTGGCCCTGCAGGATCAGTGGCAGCTCCGGACGGATAAGCAGCCTTCCAGTCCGAACACCATTCCCATACGTTACCATGCATATCGTAAAGCCCCCATGCGTTCGGCTTCTTCTCACCAACAGGATGAGTTGTCTTACCGGAATTGCCATCATACCATCCGTACTCACTCAGTCCGTCCTCATTGTCACCGAAACAAAACGCCGTTGTGCTAGCTGCCCGGCAGCAATATTCCCATTCCGCTTCGGTGGGCAGACGAGGGCTCCATCCTTTCGGCAAATGTCCGGCCAGTTTCGGCAGAAACTTTGCCTGGATATCCGACCATGAAACTCTCTCCACCGGCCTCTTATCGGCATCAGAACCATCCTTGAAAGCACTCGGATTCTCGCCTGTCAACGCCTTCCATTGCGCCTGCGTCACCTCGTATTTACCAATATAGAACGGCTTAGTGATTGTTACCTCATGATATGGCCCGTCATGACTATCCAAAGCCGACCCCATCATAAACGAACCTGGCCGGATCAGCACCAATTCCAGTTTCACCCCTTTTCCCAAATCATAAGAGATCTCCCTCTCCAATGACCCCGATTTCGGTTCTGCCTGGAGTGCAGGTTCCTTATCAGATGCCATAGCCAAACAAGAAAGCAATCCAATCAGCCACAATGCGAGTATTGATTTGTCCGTCATGTATGATCTACTCCAGTGTTTCACAATCAAGTCCCCTTATTAATCGGAGTTATACGCGAAGCTACTTAGCTTAAAACATGACCATCAGGAGGTTTCAGCCATTTGCCCCTGCCAGTCTGGCGCCAAGCGCAAATGCCTTCCTGCAATCCTCCGGAAAAACCGTTTTGCGCCGTTTACGTCTTTCCTCCGGATCGAAATAGTTGAAGACAACCTTGTCGTAGTCCTCAAACTGGAGCGTTTCGAAAACACAGAGGGATTCTGATTGCCCGAATGTCCTGCGCAGGACTTCTTCATTCAGGCCAATATGCACAGGATATTTATGCTCATTCATCAGGTCTTTCGACACGTTCATGGTGTAGATGAATGCCGTGGGTATCTTGCGGTTGAACAAGGATTTCGGGGGCATGGAATAGACCAGATACGGAAAAAGCAGTCGTTCCATGAATGACCGCATCTCTCCTGTCACAGTGCCAAAATAAAATGGCGAGCCGAGTATGATGGCGTCCGCATCGGCAAGCCTATCGAGCACGGGAGCGAGCTCGTCCTTCATGACGCATCTCCCGTAGCTCGCACCGCCCTTCAGCTTGCACGCAAAACAGCTGGTGCAGCCTTTGAAATTAAGATCGTAGAGATGGACGAGTTCCGTCGTTGCGCCTACCGATGCCGCGCCTTCAAGTGCTTTTTCGAGCAACGTAGCAGTATTCCATTTCTTCCTCGGACTTCCGTTGATTGCCATGACTTTCATATAAGATTGCTCCTTGTATTGTACCGGAAAATTAATCCGGAATTAATGAAGAGTCAAGGTGCCCGCAGCATATGCCGCAGTTCATGGGAGAAAGATTAACCACGAAGGCACGGAGACACCAAGTTTGGAGATTTCCTTATGTTTAAGAGAATAGAGCAGATTGCAGAAATATGGAAAGCGTTGCTTCGGGAATATACCCAGTTGGAGTTTTTACCATGTCGAATGACGTGGCAAACCTTAGCGTGTCTTTTCTTATTGGGCCGGTATGAATTCCAAGAACAAGCTGAAGCTTGAACTCCAACTTAAGAGGCCGCTCCGACGATATAAAGATTCCCTTTGCGTCTTTGCGGTGAAATATTGTTAAACGCTCTTCCTGCCACGGCGTAGCTTAGCGAAGACGGGTTTGGCCTTAAAAATAACGTCTAAGGCCATTTTTACCGACAAATCGCATCAGATGTATTTCATCACTAACATATTAAATGCTAACGACACCGCTCCCAATTTATCTGCTACAAGTACTTTATTGAGATATGGACGTAGTTTCCCGAAAAGGACATCTCCCTGCATAAATTTTGTTTTTGAACTTTGAAAAGACCGTGTCGAAGACAGAACACGTTCTATCAGTTTTGATGTATCCTTTTCAATATCTTCCAAATCTAATACCCACGTCTTAGGGGATAAGCCATCATTTGAATCAACTTTTTCAGAAATTCCATATTGAGAAATATCACCTAGATAAGTCCAAAGCCAACTTTTCGGGATCTCAAAGGGAATTTCATCCGGTGAAATTGGCGAAATCGGATTTCCCAAGCGAATCTTTCCCTCTTTGACGAGTTTTTCTTTTTCGGCTTTGATTTTTTTGAGGAGTTCGAAGGCGGGTTCGTCCTTGGGATTCTGACTGACTAGTTTGCCGCGGACAGCAAGGTCGAGGATGAGCTGGCGGAGCTTCGGAATGAATTCCGCTGAATCAGATGCCTTGTCGAATAAATCAATTAAATTCATAAATACGTTCCTTACCACGAAACACACGAAACACACGAAAGTAAATCAAATTCTATTTATATTAGGAAGATAGAGAATTATAATTCTTTTCCCAGCATTCACTATAGTATATCTTCTTTTTTCGTGTGGTTAGTGTGTTTCGTGGTTAAATATCTTATTCTTCTCTTATGCTATGTATAAAGCCTTTTCGAGGTCTTTGATTGCCGCCTCGTATTCCTTCCGTCCGCCGAAGATATTTATGATTTCCATGGGACGGCCCATTTTGTCGAAGGGGGAAAGTTTTAGGACCTGCGGATTTTCAATATCTTCGATTCCTCCGTCCTCGTATTTCTTCAGGAGGGCGTGGAGGACAGTTTGCGCCTGTTGTCCGTATTTCGTGAAATAATCCTTCTTGCGGACATTCTCGGCGCGTTCCTTGCGGGTGAGCGGGGGCTTGTCGAATGCGACATGGCATACAAGGTCAAACGGGTCGAGATCCTTGCCGACTTCGTCTGACAGGGCTTCCAATACCAGTCCCTGCGCTTCAAGCTCCATCACGATCGCCTGTTTCTTGTCGGCGGAATTCCAGCGGGTGAGGAAGTCGTCGAGCGATGAGAAATTCTTCTTGATGGCCTTCCGGCTGTAATCCTTCAGAGATTCCGTCACGAGTTTTCCATCCTTGTCATAATACTGGACGCGTTCGGATATGACATGGACTGTGACATCTCCGACAGTGTACTTCACCCTCCCCTCGCCCGGCGGTTCCGGAGTCGGAGGATCGACAATCACATCTCCTGGCTCAATCGGATCCTCGATATCAGGTGGCAAGATCGGTCCGTCAATTGGCGGTTCATATATCTGGACGGGGTCGCCGTCGAAGTCGGGATCGGCGAAAAGGTTGGTTGCCTTCCTGAAATCCATGATTGTGAAAAACAGTTTCCCGTATTCCTCCCTGATCCTTGTGCCGCGCCCGATGATCTGCTTGAACTCGCCCAATGATGAGATGTTCTTGTCGATGACGATCAGCTTGCAGGTCTGCGCGTCCACGCCGGTGCTCATGAGGCGGGAGGTGGTAACGACTACAGGATAGTCGGACGCCGGGTCTATGAAATTGTCGAGTTCGGCCTTGCCTTCGGGATTGTCACCGGTAATGCGCATGACATAACGGCGGTTCTTTGCAGCGATGTCAGAATTGAGATTCACAAGGGCCTGGCGCATCCTTTCGGCATGGTCTATGTCCTCGCAGAAGACAATGGTCTTGTCATAACGGTTCGTGGCCTTCAGGAGGGCGGTGATTTTTTCGGCGACAAGTTCCGTGCGTTTTTCGAGGATGAGCGTGCGGTCGAAATCCTTCTGGTTGTAGATGCGGTCCTCAATGGGCTTGCCGTGTTTGTCGAGCTTGCCTTTCTCGGGACGCCATCCGATGAGATCCCTGTCCATGTCAATGCGTATGACCTTGTATGGGGCGAGGCAGAGGATGCGTTTTTTTGTTCCTGACTTCCAGAGGCGCCAGAGGATCTGGAATGCGGTATAGGTCTTGCCCGTACCGGTCGCCATTACGAGGAGAATCCTGTTTTGACCGTTCGCTATGGCCTCCATTGTCTTGTTTATGGCGATATTCTGGTAGTAGCGCGGCATCTTGACGCTTCCGTCGTCATAATAATCCTGGAGGACTATTTTCTCTTCCGACGCCCTTATTCCCTTCCATGCGCAGTATTCTCTCCAGAGGGTATCTGGCGGAGGGAAATCATCCAGGGAAAGCTCTTTTAGCCTTGCCCCTGGTGACCATTTTCCCCCGGACGATGACGCGCCCCTTCGTAAAGTAGACTTCCTCGCGAACCTGGGCTGCAATGTCCCAGCCCGCTTTTTCCAAAGCAGGAGTGATGAACTTGGTGCAGATGTCGCGTTCGCTGGGGCTTTTCTTGTCCATTGAGATATCACCCGTGGTAAAAAGAATACTATATACAACATAGGTGGGTTTTCAACAGGCGCGGAAAAATGCTTCTTATTTCGAGGATTTCGGGAAGGTGATGGTGAAAGTAGTGCTCTCCGGACCTGAAACGAAAGAGACTTTTCCTTTCAGATATTTTTCCGTCAGGAGCTTTATACTATAGGTCCCAATGCCTCTGCCGGGCCCTTTTGTAGAATATGACCTCTGAAAAACCTGCAGCTTCACATCTTCCGGCATCACCGTTGAGTTCTTCGTCCAGAAAAAATATTCCTTATCGTTCTGCCCGCATCCCATGACGACAGTCTGGTTGGATTTAGAGGCTTCCAGCGAATTCTTAAGGAGATTCCCGAGCACCCTGAAAAGAAGAGTCTCATCCGTTTCAAACTCAAAATCGGGACTTGAAAGATCCACCTCTATCATCTTACCTGTCGCAATTTCATGGTTCCTGTAAGTCTCTGCAACTGAATTGAGTATTTTGCTGGAGCTGGTCGTGGCCAAGTTGACCTCAAGCTCATTGTTCTCCGCCGCAAGAAGCTGGCGCTGGCTGTTGATTTCGTCTATGAGCTGGGCTGACGCCGTGGAAAGATCCCTCTTCAAGTCATTGCTGTCTATTGTGTCCTGGTTTAGAAGTTCGGCAATGCTCCATATGTTCCCGGCCGTGTTCAGCACGTCGTGGAAAAATATCCTCTCAAGGATCTGTCGGCGTTTCTCGTTGCTGATATCTGAAAGTATGAGAAGGCAGTATGTCTGTCCGTTCCAGCGAAAAGGTTTTGACCAGGCCCTCATGTCGAGAGGCTCAATCCCCTTCCCAGTGAGCCTCAGTATCCTGCATTCGTCCTTTGCTGCGGCGCCATTGAGCGCCTGGAGTATTGAAAGCACGGCACCGCAAGTCTTGCACACCTCCCCTGTGCCGCAGCCTGATTCGGCATCCAATGCATGCCGGCACGACACAAGTTCGCCAGGCCTCAGTCCAAAATAACATTTACACCCCTGGCTGACTGCGAAATCAGCAACGGCGGCGTTCCCGAAAATTATCTGGCGATGGGCATTGAGTATCATCACCAGGTTCGGCATGGCATTGAGCAGCTCGCAAAGGATATCCATCCTGGATACGGAATCGACCTGCTCCCATATCTCAGTTGCCGAAGATCTTTGCGGTGATGCAAACTTTGTACCTGCAGCCTTGAACTGTGTGCTGATTTCCATGATGCCGCCCCGTAGTGGTTTTTAAGTTTGCCCAGCCGGTTCAGAGAGCCTTTTTGACGGGATCCGCGTTTGCCGGTGCATCTTCCTTCGCAGCGTCCTTGTTGGCTGGATTAGCTGGAGCATTTTTACTTGGCTCCTTGGGCATTTCAGCCGCCTTACCTGCATAGAGATCGGTGTAATACTGCAACATCTTATCGAGATAGTCAACCCTGCTCTGCTTTACACTCACATCAGCGCCCTTGTCTTTCTCCTTCGCCTTGTCTATTTCCGCAGTGAGTTTTTCCTTTTCCGTTTCAATTGGGGCACTAAGCTTCTTCAGGTCCTTGTCTTTTTTCTCTTCAAGCCTCTTGATGTCGGCGTCAATTGACTTTTTCTTTTTATCATCCTTCTCCTTCGCCTTCTTATCCTCCAGCTTCTCCAAATCCTTTTCGTATTTCTTAAATGGATTTGGCGGCGGCTGGTCGGCGGCAATCATCAAGACTGCAGAGAAAAAAGCCATGGCAAGGATGATATAAAACTTCTTCATTCGATATTCCTCCAGTTAATAAGTTTAAGCAACACTCAAATCTAAACTTTAATCTTTTTCTTGTCAAGCTTTCATTCTGTGTTTCCCCATCGAAAGCAGCGCACATGAAATATCCTGAATTCCGTGTTTTATCCCAGCAAGCGAATGAATGAAGCGCTTATTCCTGAAACCGCTGCACAGATCCCCAAGGTTGCGGGCGCCGACAAAGGAAAGTGAACCTCGTGTACTCCCGAACTCCCGAACTTTCGAACTTTCGAACTTCAAAACTTTGTGTCTTTGTAACTTTATGGTAAAGTAATCTAATGTAAGCAAAAGAGATGTTTTCAGAATGGGGGGATTAATTATGAAAACTGGGCAGTCCATAAGGGAACCGGCAGTCGCAGGGCAGTTTTACGATTCAAATCCTGGAGTTCTAAGAAGCCAAATTGAACAAATGCTTGCCAGTTGCGGCGCTGTCAAAGCAGGCCCAGGAAAATATGTCCAGGCGGTGATAGTACCTCATGCAGGATATGTATACTCCGGAAAGACTGCTGCAAAAACCATGAAAGCCGCGGGAACCTGCAAATATAAGAGAGCCATTGTAATTTCCCCCTCGCACAGATTCCCATTTAAAGGCCTGGCCTTAAGTTCCTACGACGCATACAAGACACCACTGGGCAGCATTCCGGTAGACAGGCTTATGTCAAATGAAATCCGCAGCAATAAATGCCGCTGGATCAATGAAATGGATGAAGTGCATCTTCCTGAACATTCCCTTGAGGTGGAACTGCCATTCCTTCAGGTGCTGCTCCCCGAACTGCCGATCATGCCTATTATATGCGGACAAATCGATCTTGAAATCGCCGGAAGCATTTCAGAGATACTGTATCCTTTCATGAACAATGAAACACTATGGGTGGTAAGCTCCGACTTCACACATTTCGGGCGTCAGTTCGGATATAGGCCCTTCACTGAAGACATACCCGGGAAACTAAGGGAGCTGGACATAGGGGCGGTGGAAAAAATAATCAGCCTCGACTGCAAAGGTTTTTCCACCTACGTGGAAGAAACAGGTGCAACAATATGCGGCGCCAACCCCATAAAGGTTCTTTTAAAGACCATCGAGAAAGCATCAAAGCACTCAGGTTCCGCGTTCATTCCGGAATTGACCGCATACACCACCAGCGGTGAACTTACCGGTGATTACTCCCACACTGTAAGTTACGCGGGAATTATCGTTTACGGGGATAAATAAAAAATTAGGCGGAACGTTTTCCAATGCCCAACACATTAAACGGAATTCCATTTTACATAATGGTCGGCCTGATATTATTTTCCTGCATAATCTGCGGATTATGCTTTTTGTACTTCAAAGTCCGAAAAAAAAATAAACCAAGCCTGGATAATAACGAGGATATAGACAGGATTAAGCGCGCCGAGGACGAACTCCAGCAGTACAAATTGCAGATGGAGAAAATGGTGCAAGACAGGACCGAAAAGCTGAACTTACTGAATGAAAGCCTACTCAAAGAGATAAATGATAAAAAAGACATTGAAACCACAATGCAGAGGCAGAACACCATCCTCGAGGCAATAGGGTTCTGCTCTGAAATACTCCTCAAACTTCCCGATTTTGAACCTACCGTAACCGAAGCGTTGAAACAACTAGGGAACGCCGCAGATTTAAGCCTTGTCTACATATGTGAAAATTCAACGGAAGATACCGACGACATATTGGCTTCAATCCGATATGAATGGTGCTCCCATGGCATAGCGCCACACCTCACCAACCCGGAATTCCAAAACTTCTCATATGAAAGATGCGGCTTGTCAAGATGGGTGGAGCTCTTTAAAAAAGGCGACAATATCCATGAGAGCATGAACAGCCTGCCGGAGAACGAGAAGGTCTATTTTTCAAAACTGGGCATAAAATCATTGCTCGCAATTCCGATCAGGTGCGCCGACAAATGGTGGGGTTTCATAGGATTCGCGGAAACCAGGGTAGACAAGGAATGGAGGAGACAGGAAATCAAAGTCCTAAAGAATGCGGCGGACATCATAGTCGCCGCAATTGAACGGCAGCAGATGGAATCCGAATTCAACATGCTTGTCCTTGCGGTCGAGCACAGTCCGGCAAGCATCGTCATAACGGATGTAAACGGCTACATCCAATATGCAAATCCTAAATTCACATTCCTCACAGGCTACGCCCTCAAAGAAGTGATCGGGAAAAATGCGAGCATCCTTAAATCAAACACACACAGTGCAGAATATTACAGGGAAATGTGGGATACCATCCTTTCGGGCAAGGAATGGAACGGGGAATTCCACAACAAAAAGAAGAACGGGGAACTCTATTGGGAATTCGAATCCATCTCACCCATAATGACCAAGGGGGAGATAACCCATTTCATAGGGATAAAGGAAGACATAACCGAACGGAAGGAATATGAAAAGCACCTGAGACAGGCGAAGGAAATGGCTGAATCCTCAAATAAGGCGAAAAGCGAATTCCTTGCGAACATGTCCCATGAAATCAGAACCCCGATGAACAGCATTCTAGGAATGGCTGAACTTCTGCAGGCGTCAACCCTCTCTCCAGACCATCAGGAATACGCCACAGCGATATGCAATTCATCCAAGATGCTCCTTTCCCTCATAAACGACATCCTGGACATGTCTAAGATTGAAGCCGGAAAAATAGAACTTCATAACGAAGCCGTCGACATCTTTGAAACTATCGAGGATGCAGCATATCTCAATTCAATGGCGGCTTCCGAAAAAGGACTGCGCCTTATTTTGTGTTTTGAGGCGGGAACCCCTCGCTATATAATCGGTGACGCCGTAAGAATAAGGCAGATCCTTATAAACCTCGCAGGCAACGCCGTAAAATTCACGGACAAGGGGGAGGTCCTGATAAAAGCATCCTGCATATGGCGGGACGATGAATTCGCCAGGATTCGTATAGATGTGATTGACACCGGGCCAGGCATTCCCCCGGAAGCCCATAATCATATCTTCGACAAATTCACCCAGCTTGACGCATCCATCACAAGACGTTTCGGCGGAACAGGACTTGGCCTCCCCATATGCAAGAAGCTCATGGAAATCATGGATGGTGAAATCGGACTCGAAAGCTCTCTCGGCAACGGCGCAGATTTCTACTGCATATTCAATTTCCCTGTAATGCAGTCTCCACCGGCAGAAGAAATCCCAGCTTCCGCAGAAAACCTGAGAATCCTAGTCGCAGACAGTAATACAACCAGCAGGAATTCCTTATGCGGTCAGCTTTCACAATGGAAAGTGAAATATGAAGAGGTTACAACATTTGATGCTGCACTTTCCAAAGTCCGGGACTCGATTTCCGCCGGAAAACCATATTCAATCTGCTTTCTCGATCAGGAACTGCCGGGGCTAACCAATGAAGCAGCCATAGAACTGGCCGGAAAAACAGACAAAGGCATTCAACTGGTAATCACTTCCACATCCGGAATAATCCCGGACAACCTGAGGAATTATGAAAATATTATATTCATCAGGCAGCCGCTGAAAATCTCGTGGCTCCCCGATTTAATCAACGAATCCGTCTTAAAACAGAAGAGCCATGATAGCTGATTCCTGAAAATATCCCGCCCCCCCTTTCAGGCGGTTCACGAGAATCCTCCTGCAATAACAATCGAAAAAGTGTCAGAGGCGCATCCCGTGCGGAAATAGAAGGGATCTCCCGCTAAGTCAAGCAATATCACGGCTCCACTCCGCCGGATCAAGATTGTAAAATTTGCAGAGTTCCTGGTAAAGCTCCGGATGCATCTCGCGGATTTCGCAGGATTTCAAAAAGAAACTTTCACTTGCCACTGCAAAAAACTCGGCAGGATTTTCAGCGCCATACTCATCTATCACATCATCCTCCCCGTTGACCGCCCCCATTCTCAGCTCCTCATATTCCCGCTGAAGAACCCCTGCCCACTTCTCATAGCTTGAATTTTTGCCGAGTTCCGGCAGACCGTTCACAAACCCATCCTCAGCGTCAAGCTGATGCGCAAATTCATGTATCACAAGACTGTCTTCGCTTTTCTCATCCGGTGATTCATTCTTTATCTTGTTCCAGGACAGGACAACGGCACCGTTCTCCCATGACTCACCCAGATTCACCTCCCTGCCCTTCAATACTTGCCCCCCTATCTGATAATCCTTATTCACAAAATATGCGTCTGGATAGACAAGGATGGAGATCAGCCAGGGATAGTAATCCGTTTTCCTGTTCAACAGCAAAATACAGGCCTGAGAAGCTATTGTCAGTTTTATTTCGTCAGTTATTGCCTGTCCGCTGCAACCTTCAAACGTCTTTTCGGCCAGGAAGATGTTCATGTGCCCATGCAGCTGTTTTTTCAAATCCGGTGGAAGCCTCCGGTAAAGCGCGACATTATCATTTAAAAGCTTTTCCCATTCAGGCGGAAATTCTTTTTTGAAAAGTTTTTCCCTCAATGATTTTTTCCGCTGCTTCCTCCAAATATAAAAAGCAACCGGAATCAGGATGACAACCAGAACTATAAGAATCTTATCCAACGAAATTAATTCCCTATTTTGTATCTCTGCACCGTCTCACTCAACGATTCTTAACAGTATTGTAGAACATCGCGGTCGGCGCGCCTCCAAAGGCTATTCCGATTGCGACCGACTCCGATATTTCGGCATCTGTCGCACCTGCGGCCCTGGCGCCGTCAGTATTGATCTTGATACAAGGCTCGCACTTCGTCGCCACAGACAGGGCAAGAGCCATAAGCTTCTTGTGCTTCCTGTCAATAGCGCCCGGCTCCATGACCGCCTCCATATATGAACCAAAAGCACTGGAAGCAGACTGCGATGGCAGCTTGGCTGTCACTGACGCTTTTCCGCCTTCAGCCGCGCAGCACGCAGTCTCCCTGGCAACTTCATTTTTCTTTCTCATATCTTTCTCCACTCTGAATTTCAACGGTTCGAAACCAGATTTATTTTTTGTATGCACCTTTATGAAACCTGTCGCCGATCTACCGGCGACCCTGCCGATGATCGCAGAATCCTTGATTCCCCTTTTGCGAAGTTCGCAGACATATTCCTCCGCTTTCCTTTCAGGCAGGAAAACAAGAAGTCCACCTGAAGTTTCCGGGCAGAAAAGTATGCTCTGCTGCGGTTCAGCCAATCCTGAAAGATCCAATATGGATGAAGGGACAGCCTCCCTGTTTCTCTCAACCGCACCCGGACATATCCCCTTCCTCGCAAGTTCACCGAGACCGGAAAACAGAGGGATGGCATCAAAATCTATTTCCACCTCGACCCTGCTGTTCTTCACTATCTCGCTCATATGCCCGAGCAGACTGTAACCTGTCACATCAGTCGCCGCGTGAACGCCGTGCTTCAGCATCAGTTCCGAGGCCGTCTTGTTAAGCGACTTCATCGAATCGGCAATCTGCTTCAACATCTTATCGTCAGCCTGCCCGATCTGACCTGCAAACGCAACAATGCCTACGCCCAAAGGCTTCGTCAAAACTATTGCATCACCTGGCCGCGCTCCGGCGTTCCTGATGAATTTATTCCTCCCGCAATAACCAACTACCGCAAACCCGCATTTGACATTCTCGTCATTGATACTGTGTCCGCCGACAACCGGAATGCCGGCCTCCTTCATCTTGTCTATCCCCCCGCGGAGAATCTCTTTCATAACGCTGCCCGGAAGAATATTTGGGGAAAAGCCGACAATGGAGAGCGCGCACCACGGCTTCGCCCCCATCGCATAAATGTCGCTCACCGAATTGGCTGCGGATATCTGCCCGAAAACGTATGGATCATCCACAGAGGGGGCAAACACATCTACAGTCAGCACCATCGCCTGTTCTGAATCTCCGGGAAACACGACAACACCAGCATCATCCCCGGCATTGGATCCGAGAAGAACTCTCTTATCGTTGAGCTCGGGAAGCCCTTTCAGCATCTCGAACAGGTCTTTCTTGGCTATCTTGGAGGCGCATCCCGCGCTTTTGACAAGTTCGGTCAGTTTTATTTTTCCTGCGGATTTCGCAGATTGCAGCTTCTCTCCGGCACACTCGCAGACATCGAAGTCCATGAAATTCGGGCACGGACACGGCTTGCGCGGATCGCATACGCAATGTCCAAGCATTATAGACCTGGACATTATCTTCTTTCTCTTCTCAGACTGTTGTTTATTCACTGTTATTCCATGTTGTAGGGGTTCACCGTCATCTATACTTTTTTCAGAAATATTGTATTGCGACTCAAAACCAGCGACTGACGGCTGCATTATATATGGCGGAGGTGTATGGGAATCGAACCCACCCAGACCCTTTCGGATCAGCGACAATTTTGAAGATTGTGAAGGGACCCAGCCCTCTAACACCTCCAACAAAATATATACCTTGATTCATATAAATACTCCATGAAACAAAAAAATTGAACACCATACAACCGGCAACATCTGTACAAGCATAAATCTGGGCTACTTTTTTTCAGGATTATTTGACTTTCGGGAACTCAGGTTATACAGGTAAGTATAACAAATGAAACAGGAGAGCTCCATGCTGATGAAAGTGTTCAATAAGGGACAGGTAGTCATCCCTATAGATATAAGGAAGGCATTGAACATACACCTTGGCGAAATGCTGGACATAAGGATTGACCAGAAGAAGCAGTGCATTGAACTGAAAAAGCAGGACAACAATATTTCAAAGCTCGCTGGCTCTCTCTCATCCTATGCCTCAAAAAAAGAATTTCCAGACAATGCAAGAATGAGGGAAATATTAGCGGAGGGGCTTGCCGGTGAAAAGCGGAATAATTGACACCAATGTCATTGTAAGATTTCTTGTTGAAACCCCGGAAAGCATCAACGCCAAGTTCAATGGAGTCTTCAGCTTCTTTGAAAAGATAGCGAAAAAACAGATATGCGTAGATCTGCCTGAACTTGTCATATTTGAAACTTACTTCGTACTCACAAGCCATTACGGGATCCCATCTAAAATCACATCTGAAAAGCTAATTGAAATCCTATCTTTGTCGGGCATTGAAACAAGCAACAAATCCCTGATAATCTCCTGCCTTGAAACCCTGAAAGAAAGAAATATTGATCTTGTCGATGCCTATATTGCAGCAACCTGCAAACAAAAAGGGCATTCCGGAGTATACTCATTTGACAACGACATGAAAAAACTCGGATTACCCATCCTGGAGATAAAATGAAAGACAGCAAGGAAAATATTTTAAAAAGTCTGCCACAGCTGGGCGTATTACTGGAAAAACCCGCAGTCGCCGGAATCAAAGGAAAGTTCGGTGTCGGAATGACAAAACTGTTCATGCGGGAAATCATATCCGAAACTAGGGAGAAAATATTGAAGGGGAAGATTTCGGCAATCCCATCCGAAAAGGAAATGGTTTCGGCGGCTGAAAGGAAAATCAACAGGATAATTGCTCGCGACGGGCGTCGGGCAATCAATGCAACCGGGATCCTTCTTCACACCGGGCTGGGAAGGGCCCCGTTCTGCGCCGAGGCCCTCGAACAGATGAAAATATTCTCAGGGTATTCAATACTGCAGACGGATCTCGGATCCGGGAAGCGCTCACTCCGCGAGGAGAAAATTGAAAAAATGATCGTCGAACTCACAGGATGCGAAGCCGCCACCGTGGTGAACAACAACGCTGCAGCCACAATGCTCATCCTCAACACTCTCGCAGAAGGCAAAGAAGTCATAATAAGCCGTGGTCAGCTCATAGAAATAGGTGGAGAGTTCCGGATGCCTGACGTCATGGAGAGAAGCAGAGCCGTCATCAGGGAGGTTGGCACGACAAACCGCACGCACCTGAAAGACTATGAAAAAGCAATCAACGAGAACACCGGAGCGGTTATTCATGTACATACTTCCAATTACCGGGTCAGGGGGTTCACGGGAACTCCGAAAGTATGCGAACTTCGCAAACTCCTTGACAGGCATCCCGGGATTCCGCTGATTGACGATCTCGGAAGCGGTGCGCTTGTCTCACTTTCACAGTTCGGACTTCCGGACGAACCGCTGATCTCCGATTCATTCGCAGCAGGCGCCGATGTCGTATGCTTCAGCGGCGACAAACTCATCAGCGGCCCGCAGTCGGGAATTATCTGCGGCAAGAAGGAGATCATTGAGAGAATAAGGAAAAACCCGTTCGCACGGATGTTCAGGATCTGCAAGATGACCGTAGCCGCACTTGAAGCCACCCTTGTCCATTTCATCAACGGAACTTACAGGGAAAGCATCCCCCTTTACAAAATGCTTTCATCAGACATGAAAACCTTGAAGAGGCGGGCGGAAAAACTTGCAACAAAACTATCCAAAACAAAAACTATCCGGACATCGGTTGAAAACGATTTCGCCTATATAGGCAGCGGCGCTATACCGGACGAGGGAATCCCGTCAGTAATATTGCGAATTTCGCAGCCCGACAACGACGGCTTCGCTGAAGTCATGTCAAAAGCACTGAGGAACAACATTCCCGCTGTTTTCTGCCGCATCAATGACAATTCCCTTGTATTCGACACGCGCACACTTATGAATGACGACTACGAATATCTCGAAAAACATCTGCATGAAATCATTACCTGTTCAGATAATTTTTCTGCAACAGAAAAATTTTAATAAGGATAAACTATGACAATCATATACGTGTGCTTAATCGTTGCCGCCCTCACCTTATGGCTTCCCCTGATTATTTACGGCATCTATAAAATAATTCGTAAGGAAAATAAAAAAGGCACTTATATGGTTGTCGCGGGCTCGGCATGGTGCATGCTTATCCTTGCTGCTTTTGTCTTCGCCTGCGTTTACTTCACGTATGATGCCTATAAAAACATCAGGTCTCCGCAGAAGACAGTGGATTTCAAGCCCGAACAGTACCAGGGTGAAATCGGAGAAATAATATTGGATTACGGAAAAAATGCGACGTTATCCGGATATGATACAAAAAATTATTCATCCATAAAGGCGGCTGGGACAGATGGGACAATAAAATTCCCCGCCGGAAAATATTCACTATCCGAGCTGTCCATTACTGAAAAAGACTCCGCCGGAAAGGACTGGACGCTGTCCATCCCGCTTTACAGGAAATTTTCAAATGTCACTGTTTCAAAGGATAAGCCTCTGGAGATAAAAACAGCACCTCCTTTCATTGCGTCGGTCGCATATTCCAGCGCTGCCGGCAAGGATGTTTTCGATTTCGAATTTAAGGATGGCGCCGGGAATTCCGTCTCCATATCTGATGGCTCGCGGAAAAATCCCCCCAAATTCCAGCTCGTCGATTCGGCCGGAACTGTTGTTTTCGAAAAAAACTTTGAGTATGGTTGAGGCGGAACATGCAGGTATTCCGGCGGAATACCGAAAAATATCAAAGGCGAATTCACACTCAAGCCAGTTCTTGAATACGGCCCATTCCAAGTGGAAATCAAGGAAAACAAGTGGACTGGAAAATGAATCCTTAAGAGACTAATGAACGGGCTGGCTGATTGCAACAGCAATCATATGGAATAGCAAACAGGTTTGGAAAGGGTTGGGGTGCGGGGAAGGGAAGAACCTTTCCTCAAAAGGTTTTCCCCTCCCCGCATCCAAGATTTTAAAGCCGATTGCAATTGCTTCGTATAATTATATTTTTCACGAAGGGAAAAATATCTTTGAGCCCAGTAATAAAAACACCTGAAATGCCGCCGATTGTGGCGGGGACTGCCGGCCATGTCGACCACGGCAAGACAAGCCTTGTAAAGCTTCTCACCGGTTGCGACACGGATCGCTTGAAGGAGGAGAAAGAACGCGGGATGAGCATAAATCTCGGATTCGCGCCGTGTCTTCTTCCCGGCAACAGGGTCGTCGGGATAATAGACGTACCGGGACATATTGATTTCATCAGGAACATGGTTGCCGGGGCCGCTTCCATAGACATACTCATACTTGTGATCGCCGCAGATGACGGCATCATGCCGCAGACTTACGAGCACATGCAGATAATCAAGCTCCTGCGCTCGCCCCGTCTGATGGTGGCTCTCACAAAAACTGATCTTGTCGACTCGGTTACCCTTGAAGCGGCTAAAAATGAAATCACTGACTTTTTAAAGGAATACGGATACGAGAATTCCCCGATTATTCCGGTATCAAACATCACGTTCGAAGGCATTGCGGAAATCAGGGAGGAACTCGATAAAATGGTTTCTTCCGTACTAAGGGAAACAGACAACCGCGCATTCAGGATGAACATTGAGAGAGTTTTTTCCGTAAAAGGATTTGGAACGGTAGTCTCAGGAATTCCACTCTCAGGGAAAATAAAAACCGGTGATGAACTCGAACTGCTGCCTTCAGGAAAAACAACTGCGGTCAAGTCAATCCAGAACTACAAGCACAATACCGATACGACATACGCTAGCCTATGCTCCGCAATAAACCTACGGGACATTCCGGCAGAGGAGGTTTCACGCGGAATGACAATTGCGACACCGGGATATTTCCGGCCTGCTAAGTTCGCAACCGTGGAACTCCTGAACATCAGCAAAGACACACCGGTAAAACATAATTCATTATTCAAATTCCATTCCGGAACATCCGAGGTAAATGCAAAAGCCTGCTTCATCGGCAAGAATGTATTGGAACCGGGATGCAGATCCGTTTCATTATTGAAATTTGACGAAGCTGTGACTATTGCCGCAGGCGACAGATTTGTTTTGAGAAGGCTTTCACCGTCAGTCACAATCGGAGGCGGCGTTGTCATTTCAAGGTCATCCGTTTCTGAAAAAAGAACATCTGAAACATTCAAGCAAAGAATCGCATCCGCATTTGAAGCGGTCTCAACAAACAAATTCTTTGAGTCGGAAATTTACGCAAACCCGGATTTTATAATTGATCATCAGGAGGCACTCAGGCTTACAGGGCTTCTCAAGCCGGCGGCTGAAAGTCTTTTGAAAGATAAAATATCCGAAGGATTCCTTGCCGATCTAGGCGGGGGTGGATACATGGGAATCCCGAAACTTAAGGAACTTTCCGGCAAAGTATCAAAAGAGCTTGCATCCTTCCACAAGAACCAGAAACAGATTTCCGGGATGGACTCAGAGACTTTCTGCAGAACCCTCAACCTAAAGTCTGCGAACTTCGCAAAACTGATTGAAATTTTAATTTCCGCGCCAAGCTCGGAAATTAAAATGGTCAACGGGAAGATTGCACTAAAGACATTCACCCCAGCCGCAAGTTCAAGGATAATGCAACTAAAGGGCAAACTCCTGGAACTGGTTGAGAAATCAGGGATAAACTGTGTCGCACACGGGACAATACTCGACACAGGTGCAATTACTGAACTGGAACTCAAATCCGTGATTAAGATGCTGGTTGACGAGAAGCTAATCGTAGTTATCGGGAATCATATAATCAGCGGCAAGACATTCGAGGATTGCCGGAAAAAGATTGTCGAGATAATAGCCGGGAAAGGTCTTTTGGAAATCGGTGATTTCAAAGATGCCACCGGCGCAAGCAGGAACATGTCGGTAGCACTTCTGGAAAAATTCGATGGCCTCGGCTTCACAAAGCGCCTCCCAAAGGGAAGAGTGTTGCTGAAGAAGGGGTAGCGGGGCTCATTTTCTCGCGTTGACTGAAGAAGCGTGTTTATAATTCAAAATCCGTTCATCGGCAGTAATAAGGGTGAAATTCTCAATAACCGCAGTTGCGACAAGAATCCTGTCCGCAGGATCCTTATGGAAAGGTTCCTGCAGGCGGTACGCGGTTTCGGCGATCTCATGTGTGAACGGAACAGTTTCCGCATTCAGGTTCTTCATGGCTCTTTTAATCCAAGAACCGAGCGCCTGATTAAGCTCAATCCTGCCGGAACGGATAAGCTGGGCAATTTCAAGTGTTGAAACAGGGGAGATGAAAATTTCGTTTTCGCCATCTTCAATCAGGCTTTTTGAATTTCTTCCGAGCTCCTCCGGGCTTTCAACAGCCCATACCAGCACATGGGTGTCAAGGAGAATTTTCATCTGTTCATCTCCCATTCATCGCTGAAATCATTTGTGACAATATCCCCTGATATTTTCATCGAGCCTTTCATGCTTCCAAGGATCCTTTTTCCTGCCTGGTTCCTTATAGGCTCAACTGTTGCCACGGGAATACCGCGGATAGTAAGCAAAAGCGGTTGTTTGCGTTTGTTTACGTCTTTCACAACACGTATGCATTTCGCCTTGAACTCAGAAATAACCATGGTTTTCATACATTCTCCCCGATCATAATTTATACGTAATCTATCGCAGACAAAGCACTAGGTCAACAGACTAGGTCAAGTATTCTTATTTATTTGTCAGATTCCAGGTTTGATGTAGATTAGCGCCATGAAGAAACACATAAAATTCATTCTGCTTGTTGCGTGTCTGCTTGTCCTTCTGACCGCATTGCTTGCGGAAAAACACAGGGTACTTTCCCTGAGTCCGGGAAATACGCAGATAAAAATAATTGACGGTCTGAAGTATACGGAGACAGCTTCCGTTGACGGGCTCATGCGAAAAGACGGCAACATCTACGACATTTACAGCCTCACACCTGAAGTCCTCCAGCAGAAAGACTGCCCTACCTGAAAGTGAAAACCCCGGGTGCGCGTGCCGCATCCACCCGCTTAAGCGAATCGGAGAGCCGGCGAATCGGTGAATCGGAGATGATTCTAAAAATACCAGTTAACACCAAGCTAGAATCCAACCATATGAATTTCTTCACAAAAATCCGTTTTTACACTGCCGTGATTGCAACATGGCTTATGAATCTGAACATGTTCGGACTTTCATTCAAGAAATTCTGCGCACCCGGATTCAACTGCCACGGATGCCCATGGGCGAGCATGGCATGTCCGATTGGCGTGTTCACATTCAGTTCAGCGATACATCAGCTGCCCGTGCTGGCGATTTCATCAATATTAGCGGTCGGACTTGTTTTCGGAAGAATGGTCTGCGGGTTTGCGTGTCCGTTCGGGCTTGTCCAGGAGCTCCTTCACAGGATACCTTCACCGAAATTGAAGCTTCCAAAGATTTTCCGGGTCGGAAAATACCTGTTCCTTTTATTCTTTGTCATCCTTCTTCCCTTCATGTTCGGTTTCGACAAGTCCGGCTATCTCTTCCTCCCAAAACCGGAAATCAAAAAAAATGACAGCGGGAATGTAGAAGTCAAAGCGACAGTGGAAAACATCGGAACTCAACCCGTAAAAGGATTTTCTCTGGACTTTGTCTATTTCGGCAAAAATGGTAAGGAGAAAATTTTTTCTGAAAGAAAAAATTTTATAGACGAGATTGTAATGCCAGGGCAGAAAGTCTCGATTGATCCGGTTGAACTGCCAAACAAGCTTGCAGAAGCCGACCTGCTGGTGAACTCTCCGGAAAGCACAGTGATGCAGAAACCGCATTTGAAACTCTACTTCTGCACGCACTGCCCGAACGGAACATTGACAGCCGCGCTTCCGGCAAGGCTCCTCAACAGCGGCACATCAGGTATCTACAGTGAGAGCAGTTTTCTGAATCTGCGCTTTGCGATCCTCGCAGCATTCCTCATAGGCGCAGTCCTGATATCGCGGATATTCTGCCGTGTCATGTGCCCGCTTGGCGCGATCTACGCACTCACTTCAAAATATTCCCTCCAGAAGATTTCCTACGACAGTCAGAACTGCATAAGCTGTGGAAAATGTGACAAGATCTGCCCCGTCGGGCTTGATGTCAGGAAAGAAATAGGCGGTCCGGAGTGCATCAGCTGCGGAGACTGCAAGAAGGTTTGTCCAAAAGAATGCTTTAGCAGGCGTTTTACGATTTAAGGAAAACTCAAAACTACTTTAAACCGTCCAGGGAGAAATCCACAGTATAAGCTTCGCCGATGTATTTGTCTTTTTCGTATTGGTACGCGACAATGACCGTGTAAGTTCCTATTGGCACCTCACCGAGGTACCCTCCGCCACCGCCTCAAGTAGGGCACAATTTGGCATTGTCAACTTTTTCCTTCAGGAGGACTTTTTTGTCATCCGTGTTAATTACATATATCTCAGACTTACCGTTTACATATCTTACTTTCTTGCTGTCCTTCTTCTGTGTAAGATCCATGCTCACCATGACTTTGAAGGGGACCTTGCCTTTTTGGACGTACTTGGCTTTGAATTTCTCAAGCTCCTTGGCGGTCTTACCTGCATCTCTATCTTTTGGAGGCTGGTCAAGGACGATGAAAGATTCAAATTTCAAAGCTCCCTCTTTTATGTCTGCAGCCTTTTCAAAAGCAACAACTTCTTCTGGTTTCCAAGGGATAAGACTCTTGCATTCCTGAAGTTTTTCAAGAGCGGCTGGCTGTTTCATAAAAGCGGAGGCGGCATAAACTATTCCCGCAAAGGAAAGCAGAACCGCAGAGCAGACAAGATATTTCATCAATTTCTTCATGGCTTTAATAAAATCCCTGTCAGTCAAAAGTCAAGCGGATGGCAAAAAAAACAAAACTGTCTCCGTTGAGGCAATTGCATAAACAGGCTAACCGGATAAAAGTATTCCGAAATGAAAACAAACATCGCTGAATTTTTCGAGGAGAGCTCTGTCATACATTCAGACAGGACTGCCATAGTATCGCAGGCTGAAAAAGGCCGTAAGGTGACTTTCGGACAGTTGAGGAACATGACCGACACCTACGCCTGCGAATTTCGCAGAACCGGAATTGCAAAGGGGACAAAGGTCCTCCTGATGCTCCGTCCGGGACCGGATTTCATAGCCGCAGTTTTCGCGGTATTCAAAATTGGAGCCATCCCCGTCCTCATCGATCCGGGAATGGGGTTAAAGAACCTCCTGAACTGCATAAAAAAGACTTCTCCGGAAGCCATGATCGGCATTTCAAAGGCGCACTGGATAAAATATTTTTTTCCGTTTTTTTTCAACACCGTCAGAATCTCCATAGTGCATGGGGCATTTGCACCTCCATGGATAACCAAGCTCGAAATGCTATTGAAAAAAACCAATAAGGACAGGAGCTTCAAATGCGAGGAAACCAAACTTGAGGATACGGCTGCAATCGTATTCACGACCGGCAGCACAGGTCCGCCTAAAGGAGTTCTCTATACTCATGGGATTTATATCGCCCAGCTCGATATCATTAGGCAGACATACGGGGCCGGACCTTCTGAAATTGACCTGCCAGCATTCCCGCTGTTCGCGCTTTTCAGCACCGCCGTCGGAATGAGCGTCGTGATTCCGGACATGGATCCGTCGCGTCCTGCAAATGTGGATCCTGAAAAAATCATCGAGGCTGTAACAAAGAACAATGTCACATTCTCTTTCGGCTCCCCTGCCCTATGGAAGAAAGTAAGCGCATACTGCATTGAAAAAAACATCAGGCTTCCATCGCTGAAAAAAGTCCTCATGGCAGGTGCACCAATCAACTCCGACGTTCATGCAATGGTGAAGAAGATAATTTCGAATGACGGTGAAACCCTTGTGCCTTACGGTGCGACAGAGGCGCTCCCGATTGCGAATTTCGCAGGAACGGAGATGCTCGCCGAAACCGCCGAGAAAACTGCCGACGGCGCCGGATACTGCATCGGCCGCCCGATTGACGGAATAACAATAAAGATAATTGACGCCGTAAACACTCCGATCGAGAACTGGTCTCCGTCGCTTGAACTCCGGCAGGGCTCAAAAGGCGAGATAGTTGTAAAAGGACCTGTTGTCACCCCATGCTATTTCAACGAACCGGCGCACACAAGGAATGCGAAGATCGCAGATGCCGACGGACAAGTCTGGCACAGGATGGGCGACATCGGCTATTATGATGAAAAAGGGCGCCTGTGGTTCTGCGGAAGAAAGGCGCACCGGGTCATGACCAAGGACGGCATACTGTATTCAGTCTGCTGTGAAGCAATCTTCAACAGGCATCCGGCTGTCTCACGCAGCGCACTTGTCGGAATTGGACCGGAAGGACGGCAGACGCCCATTATAATCATTGAACCCAAGTCTGGAAAAATGCCCGGGAGCGAAGATGAAAAAATGAAATTCATCGACGAGCTAAACAACTTGGGCGCAGACCATAAGTTCACCCTGCGAATTTCGCATTTCCTGTTCCACCCAGCATTCCCAGTCGACATCCGCCACAACGCAAAAATATTCAGAGAGAAGCTGGCCATGTGGGCGAATTCATCTGTAAAAAACTTAACGTAAAGAAAAAAAGAGGCGAAAATTAAGCCTGTTATAATCTTATCTTTATCTTCACTTGGGCGCAAAATATCCTATACGGATGTATTATATTTATGAGGTAATTGTAAAACTATATTTTTGCAGGAATTCAGTAGTCGGAAGACAGAATCCAGAATAAAATTCATGAATATCAGGAAAGCGGCGAGAACCGAAGATGAAAATTGTCTCAGCAGTGCCGAGACAACTGGAGAAACATATAAATGAAACCGCGAATTTATTTAGACACATCGGTGCTTGGGGGATATTTTGACGCTGAATTTGAGACTGCCTCAAGAAAACTCTTTTCTGAGATTTGCCAGGGGAAGTTCAGCGCAGTCATATCCGACATGGTGGAAGAGGAACTTGCAATGGCTCCGGAAAGAGTTCAAAACCTGATAAAGACTGAAGGCTCAATCAAATTCGAAATCTTAAATGAATGCGATGAGACGCTCCGATTAGCGCATGCCTATTCTAAGGCCGGAATAGTCGGCAAGACATATTTTGACGACTGCCGTCACGTGGCAATAGCGACTTTCTATAATGTTGATCTTCTTGTGAGCTGGAATTTCAAGCACATAGTTCAGTATGACAAAATCCGTCAATTTAATGCGGTGAATATGCTGAACGGATTTAAGCCAATTGAAATAAGAAGCCCAATGGAGGTGATACACTATGAAGAAGAATGAAGAATTCAAAGTCATGCCATGGCTCAGGAGCATAAGGGAAAAGCACGCCAGGGAAATTGAGGGGATGAGTCCGGCAGAAATACTTGCCGAATCCCGAAAAAGGAAAAAGGTCAAACCCCCATTATATGTGGAAGTAAATTCACGTGAAGAAATACCTCTGCATTCCGTTGCCGAAAAGAAAACCAAATATGGCAGGCAGAGAAAGGATGAAATATGAGCAACAACATAGACAAGTTTCTTGAGTTCCTGAAAAATCACAAAGAGGGAAGAACGGTCCGAAAACAAAGGATCACCAATCAATTTTCGCCAGTTGTTCTGAGTTCTTACATGCTATGACAATGACAGAAAAGTTGAATGGGATTGTGAATTCCGGGGAACGAAGATATAAGAGATAGAATGAGGTGTCTACACCTTATTATTGTTGACAAAAAGGAAGCCGCCAGCATTGGAATTTCAGACAATGATCACGTGCACAAGAAGTTTTAGACTTAAGGGAACCTCTAAAAATTGGCATATGGCGCGCGACAGGAGATTATGGAGATACG
>CAZION010000051.1:34943-38513 GCA_964540865.1 uncultured Victivallis sp. | reverse complement strand
TCTGCCCGTCTGAAAGATTTGTAGCGGAGATCTCCCTGGTCCATCCTTTCGCCGAGCCGCTGAATCCGCTGGCGCCAGAGGCGTTATTCGCTTTTACCCAGTAGTAATAGCAGTAATACCCCTTCACATTGAAGGAATCATCGTAAGTTGTGCCGGTGGTGACATCAGCGATTTTCGTGGAAAGCGAGGAATTGTCAGAATCAGACCGGTATATCTCGTAGGACAATGCATTGGCGATGGCACCCCAGGAAACTGTAATCCTGTCTTCGTAATCCCCCTGTGTAGCCGAAACGGAAGGAGAGGCCGGAATGGTATTCTTGTATGTTGCAGTCAGGGCGACGCCGGAATAATCGGATTTACCGTATAGCATCACATACCACCAACCCTCGGCTGGATTGTTGATCACTATGGATTCCGCATTGGTGGCTCCGGTGCTCCTGTAGTTGTACAGGTTCAGCGCCGGCGCTGAATTGTATTTCACGTACATGTCGCAGTCGCCTTCACCATCCTTGAGCTTGAAGTCAAGATAGGACTGCCCGGACGGAACGTATATCCTGTAGACTGTCTGGTTGACTTCATCTTTAAATCCGAATATGCCGCCGACCGCAGTCTCGTTTACAAGGTCTATAACGTTGCTCTGGAAGAAAGCCGTCACCGTTGCATCACCGGTCAGCGTGACTGTCGTATCAGCTGAATATGCGTCCGCCAGCAAGGCGTTAGCCGTCGCAGTCCAGTACTGGAAGTGACTGCCGTCGCCAGGTGTTGCCAATATCGCAGCCTGCGTTACAGTGTCAACGACCGTGACACCAGCGGCGGGGCTTGTTGTTCCGCTGCCATTGTTGGCCATGGTCAAATTGGCGATGTCATGTGCGAAGTTCGCAGCAACTGTTATATTTCCTGTAATGTTGGTATCGGTCCTGGATGCGGTCAGAACTCCATCATCCCAGCTCACAAAGTGATATCTGGCATCAGGAGTCGCAGTTACTCTGGAGCCATCGGCACCATGATTGACGGTCTGGGGAGTAATTCCTGTAATCGAACCGTTAGCTCCCGCATTGTAGGTCAGCGTGTAGGAGTTGATCGCGAAATTCGCAGTGACTGTTTTATTTGCAGTGACGTTGGATATCGTGAGCGGATTTGTTGTTCCGGAATAATCTCCGGTCCAGTCCACAAAATGATAACCAATATTTGGAACTGCTGTAACTTCGGAACCGGCGGTACCGTGGTTGACAGTCTGGATCTTTGTACCCGTGATTGTGCCGTTTGCTCCCTCTAGGAAAGTCACGTTGTAGGTTACTACGGAATACTGTGCGGTGACAGTTGTTACCGCCGTTATGCTGTCAAATGTCTTATCCCATCCAGTGAACGTCCACCCGGCGTTTGGAGTTACCGTAGGTGCGGTCGCCGCGGATCCGTGGTTTATCGTCTGGCTGAGCGCTCCGCCGCTGGTGCTTGCTCCCTTGCCCGCAAGATCGAAGGTGACTGTATAGTTATTGATTGCGAATGTCGCAGCAACATTGAGATTAGCGGTGATGTTCATGTCGGTTCTCGCAGCAGTCATTACGTCATCGCTCCATTTCACGAAATGATAGCCAACAGCAGGAGTCGCAGTTACCGCGGAACCATTGGCGCCATGATTGACGGTCTGCGGGGTCGTTCCGTTAATTGTGCCATTCGCGCCTGCAGTATATGTCAACGTGTAGGTGTTTATCGCGAATATCGCAGTAACGCTGAGATTAGCGGTGATGCTCGTGTCGGTTCTTGCATCAGTCATCACGTCATCGCTCCATTTCACGAAATGGTAGTTGGTAACAGGAGTAGCGGTTACTGTGGAGCCACTCGCGCCATGATTGACGGTCTGCGGGGTCGTCCCTGTAATCGAACCGTTAGCTCCGGCATTGTAGGTAAGAGCGTAGGTATTTATCGCGAAGTTCGCAGTAACTGTTTTATTTGCATTGACGCTGGAGATTATGAGAGGATTGGCTGTTCCGGAATAATCTCCGGTCCAGTTTACAAAATGGTAGCCGGTACTGGGTACTGCGGTGACAGAAACGCAGTCCGAACCATGATTTACAGTCTGGACTTTTGTCCCTGTGATTGTCCCGTTCGCGCCTTCGATAAAGGTGACGGCATAGGCATTTATTGCGAAACTCGCAGTAACCGTCTTATCGGCTGTAACATTCGTATCATTTCTTGCCGCAGTCATCACGTCATCGCTCCATTTCACAAAATGGTATCCGATAGCAGGAGTCGCGGTCACTGTGGAGCCACTCGCACCATGATTGACCGTCTGGAGAGTAATTCCTGTAATCGAGCCGTTGACAGCTGCGGTGTAAGCAAGGGTATATTGATTTATTGCGAAATTCGCAGTGATTGTTTTATTTGCAGTGACGCTGGATATCGTGAGCGGATTTGTCGTTCCGGAATAATCACCTGTCCAGTTCACAAAATGATAGCCAATATTTGGAACTGCTGTAACTTCGGAACCGGCGGTACCATGGTTGACAGCCTGGATCTTTGTTCCTGTAATTGTCCCGTTCGCGCCTTCAACGAAAGTCACGTTGTAGGTTACTATGGAATACTGTGCGGTGACAGTTGTTACCGCCGATATATTGTCGAATGCCTTGTCCCAGCCAGTGAACGTCCAGCCGGCGTTTGGAGTTACCGTCGGTGCGGTCGCCGCTGCTCCATGGTTTATCGTCTGGCTGAGTGCTCCGCCACTGTTGCTTGTTCCCTTGCCTGCAAGGTCAAAGGTGACGGCGTAACTATTGATTGCGAATGTCGCTGTAACATTGAGATTAGCGGTGATGCTCGTGTCGGTTCTCGCCGCAGTCATCACATCGTCGCTCCATTTCACGAAATGATAGTTGGCAACAGCAGTTGCGGTTACTGTGGATCCATTGGCTCCATGATTGACGGTCTGCGGTATTGTTCCGGTGAGTGTGCCATTCTCTCCTGCATTGTAGGTCAATGTGTATGTATTGATCGCAAAGTTCGCAGTAACGGTAGCCGCACCGGTAAGGCGAACGGTCGTATCTGAGGCATTAACATCGGCAATGACAGCATTGCCTATTTTCGTCCAATTGACGAAATGGTATCCGGTTTGAGGCGTAGCGCTAATCGGTATTACGGTGTCTTTGTTTACTGTACTGCTTCCAATGCTTGGCGAGGTGTTCCCATTACCTGAAACAGCCATCGTCAAAGTTGTTGTTGTAATCAACCATTTTGCCAGATACGCTGAAGCCTTGCCACCCGCAGAGGAGAAGCTCCCGCCAGCGTATAGGTTTCCGGAAGAGTCACAAGCAAGGGTGCGGACACCATCAGCACCGGCCCAAGGACCGGCCACTCCCGATCCGAGTGCGCTCCATGCAGTGCCGTCCCATTTGGCGATATAGTTTGCTTCTATTCCGCCCACGCGGTCGCCGGTCTCATAATTTACGACTCCGCCAGCAGTGTCAAACGTTCCTCCCACGTATAGGTTTCCGGAAGAGTCGCAAGCGAGGGAGTAGACCCCTCTATTCACTCCCGTTCCGAGTGCGCTCCAAGTGGTGCCGTCCCATTTGGCGATGC
>CAZION010000051.1:0-34843 GCA_964540865.1 uncultured Victivallis sp. | reverse complement strand
CTATTCACTCCCGTTCCGAGTGCGCTCCAAGTGGTGCCGTCCCATTTGGCGATGCCGTTAGCCGGGACTCCGCCAGCAGTATCAAACTCCCCTCCCACGTATAGGTTTCCGGAAGAGTCGAAAGCGAGGGTATTGACCCAGGCGTTCACTCCCGTTCCAAGTGCGCTCCATGTGGTGCCGTCCCATTTGGCGATATAGTTTACTTCGACTCCGCCCACGCGGGCGCCGGTCTCATAATCTACGACTCCGCCAGCAGTGTCGAACTCCCCTACCACGTAGAGGTTTCCGGAAGAGTCGAAAGCGAGATGCCAGATAGCTCCGTTAACTCCTGTTCCGCCGATTGCGCTCCAGGCGGTGCCATCCCATTTGACGAGGTTTGCTTCGACTCCACCCGTAAACAAGAAGTTTCCTGTCGCATATAGGTTTCCGGAAGAATCAAAAGCAAGGTGTCCGGCACCATTACTGAACACTCCGGATCCCGCCCCGAATGCGCTCCATATCGAGCCATTCCATCTGGCAATGCCACTTACGGGGACTCCTCCCGCAGTGGCGAAACACCCTCCCACGTAGAGATTGCCGGAAGAATCAAAAGCTATACTGCCGACACCACTAGGTCCCCCGGTCAATCCCGTTCCGAGTGCGTTCCATGCCGAGCCGTTCCATTTGGCAATATATTTTGCAGAGACTCCGCCCACGCACGCACCGGTATTGTGATTTAGAACTCCGCCGGCATTAGTGAAGTCCCCTCCCACGTATAGGTTGCCGGAAGAATCAAAAGCGAGGGCTTTGACAAAAACACCATTCACTCCCGTTCCGAGCGCGTTCCACGCAGTGCCGTCCCATTTGGCGATGCCGTTTGCTTCGATTCCGCCCACGCGGGCGCCGGTCTGATAATTTACAACTCCGCCAGCAGTGTCGAACTCCCCTCCTACGTATAGGTTTCCGGAAGAGTCGAAAGCGAGGGCGCAGACCTGATAGTTCACTCCCGTTCCGAGCGCACTCCATGCTGCTCCGTCCCATTTGGCGATATAGTTTACTTCGACTCCTCCCACGCGGGCACCGGTCTGATAATTTACAACTCCGCCTGCAGTGTAGAACTCCCCGCCCGCGTATAGATTTCCGGCAGAGTCGAAAGCGAGGGCTTTGATAACACCATTCACTCCAGTTCCGAGCGCACTCCATGCTACTCCGTCCCACTTGGCGATGTTGTTTGCCGGGACTCCGCCCACGCGGGCGCCGGTCTCATAATTTACAACTCCGCCAGCAGTGTCGAACCACCCTCCTACGTATAGGTTTCCGGAAGAGTCGAAAGAGAGAGAGTTGACCAAGTAGTCCACTCCCGTTCCGAGTGCGCTCCATTCAGTGCCGTCCCATTTTGCGATGCCGTTTGCTTGGACTCCGCCCGCGCGTTCGCCAGTCTCATAATTTACAACTCCGCCAGCAATGGAGAAGTCCCCTCCCACGTATAAGTTTCCGGAAGAGTCACAAGCAAGGGCGTAGATAACACTATTCACTCCCGTTCCGAGTGAGCTCCATGCAGTGCCGTCCCATTTGGCGATGCTGTTTGCTTGGACTCCTCCCGCGCGTTCGCCAGTCTCATAATTTACGACTCCGTCAGCAATGGAGAAGTCCCCTCCCGCGTATAGATTGCCGGAGGAGTCGCAAGCGAGGGCTTTGATAGCACAATTCACTCCCGTTCCGAGAGCGCTCCATACCGAGCCATCCCATTTGGCGATGCCGTTTGCTTCTATTCCGCCAATCCGGGTGTCGCTCTCTTCATTTTCGATTACCCCCCCAGCAGTGTCGAACTCCCCTGCCGCGTATAGGTTTCCGGAAGAATCAAAAGTGAAGGCGTAGACAATACCGTTGATACCAGGCGCTCCCATGCTGATCCAATTGGCATCGCTGATGGTTGGATCGATACGGACTGGATAGACAGCGCCGGAGTCATCGACGCTGACAATAAATTGATTGGGCGAATTTATCTTGAATTCGGCGGGAAGTTTTTTTCCGGAGGCATCAGTGACAAGAAGTTTTGAATACGCAAATTCCCTGCCGGTTTCGGTCAGACTGATTTTAAGCCCGGCAGTGGAAAGTTTGACAGTGGCACCGCTGAGTTCGACGGCAAGTGCAAGTCCGCCACCTTCAGATTTCTTTGAAACTATGAAATCCTGGCGTATACCGTCACAGGAGACCGAGTACTCTTCAATAAGTTCTGAACGGACAATTCTGGCAAAGTTCTTCGAGGCCGAGACATATCCATCCTGTGAAAGTCTGTGGCCAGCCGGCCCGAGTCCAGTGACCTTCAAGCTGAATGCGCCTCCGCCTTCGGTGCCGGAAGTGGATTTGAACGAAATTCCAGAGGTTGTTACCGATGCTTCAAGCGCCTGAAGCTTGCAGACAATCTCCGCACCATTGTCAACGGCTTTGATTCCAATCAGCCCAGGATCCACTTTTCCTGAGGCCTTTTGTCCCAGATCCGAAAATGAGAATGACTTCCCGGCAGGTTCCGCTTGATCTGCCAAACACGCAAAGCCGGCGAAAGTCCATACGATAAATGCGGCAATAAAGAGTCTGTTCCAGCAAGAATTGTTCTTCATATTCCCAGCCCTGTGATTATATTCATTTATATTATGCAGTTATCATACATTTTACCTGCCAAGCAAACCTGCCTTGGGCATAGCCCTAGACAGTCTAACATACCAAGTACAGTAAAATTACTTTATATCAAGCAGTTTCAAGCAAATAAACAGTATCCATCGCTATCCCGGAAATGCTCAAAACAACACGAAGCTCCAACAACCCCAGACATGAAGATGTGAGACTTACGTAATCCTCATTTTCCAGGTTTACGCCGCTGGGCTTCCCGCTTCGCTAAGATGCCACGCGGGACAGGACGGCGGACATGACATTATTGCATCTCCCGCAGAGGCTATAATACAATGCATTGATTGAACAGCAGTTCATTTACCCAGGATTTTGCGAAGTTTCACAGCCAGTGCATGAATGGCAATGGGCTTGTCTATTAAATTGTCAGTTATATCCATCATTTTATGCGTGTCGGTCGGCTTGGCGTATCCCGACATGAAAAGCAGTTCTATTTCAGGGTACGAATCCCTTAGGTGTTTCGCCAATTCAAACCCATTCATTCCTGGCATAACAATATCCGTAAGCAGCAGATGTATTTTTCCTTTATGACTTTCAGCAAGCTCCAACGCCTCTTTTCCATTACAGGCCGTAAGGACAGTGTAACCGATTGACTGAAGGAAATCCTTAAGCATCAAACGAATATTGTCCTCATCTTCAGTGATTAGGATAGTTTCGGTGCCTCCGGGGAAGCTTGTCACCTCATTCATATTTTCATCTGTGTTACATTCACTTTTAATCTTTGGGAAATAAAGTTGGAACACTGCACCTTTCCCAGGCTCACTTTGAACATCGATATGGGCATTGCTTTGTTTTATGATGCCATAAACGGTGGCCAAACCCAATCCAGTGCCTTTGCCGATTTCCTTGGTTGTGAAGAACGGCTCAAATATATGTTCCCTGACTTTATCATCCATTCCGCAGCCGGTATCGCTTACCGAAAGCATCACGTAAAGCCCCGGGGTGACATCCTGGAGATGAGCAAGGCTACCGAGCCCGTCAATATTTACATTCTCAACTTCAACTGTCAATCTCCCGCCATCCGGCATTGCATCGCTGGCATTTACAACCAAGTTCATTATCACCTGTTCGATACTTCCAGCATCTGCTTTTATTTGCCATAGGTTCGGAGCAATATTTATTGTTATAATTACGTTTTCCCTGATAAGTCGGTGCAGCATTTTCTCCATGCCTGAAACAATGCTATTAAGATTAACTACCTTGGGTTCGATTGGGTGATGGCGACTGAACATAAGGAGCTGGCGGGTCAGTCCTGCAGCCTGCTCTCCGGACTGTTCGATCGCTTCAATTGACTGTCGAATATTGTCCGGTAATTTCGGATTCATGAGAAGCATCTGCGAATACCCATTGATAACCGTTAGCAGATTGTTGAAGTCGTGGGATATCCCGCCTGCCAGCTGTCCCATAGCCTCCATTTTCTGGGATTTACCGAGGCGTAATTCCAGTCTGTTCTTTTCCGCCTCCGCAAGTTTCCTCTCTTTGAGGAGTTTTATTTTGATCAAAGCCATGCTTATCTGCTTCGCCACAGATTCAAGAAAACCAATCTCGTCCTGTGCCCATAACCTTTTTCCCATGATTTGATTTAGGGTGAACACATAATAACCGTGTTCATCAAAGGCGAAGGGATACCATATCAAACTTTTAATCTTCATTTGCTCGTGCAGGATTTTCCCCGACCCGTCTTCGATAAAATGTTTATTCACCGCATCGGAATGACTTTCAAGGAATTTCCTGGTTCTCTTTATTTCTGTAAAGGGAGTCAGAAACATTTCCAGTGGGTATCGGTCTTTTGTAGGTGCAATATCCGGATGATTCTGGCTTAACCATTCACACAAGCCGGTAATGTGGTTATCCATAAATGATATATCATAAATCAACGCCCGGTCCAGCTTTAGGGTCTCTCCGATAATGCGGTTGGCACTTTCCAATATATCTTCTGGATTATCTTCAAAAATAATAACTTCTGCAATCTCATTCAATGCCTTGGTGAACAATAACTGCCGATCGCTGTGAAGTTCTGCAGACTTGTTTTTGGTGATATCCTGGATTTGAGATATGAAATACAAAGGAACGCCTGCATCATCTTTGATTAGCGCCACGGCCAAAAGAACCCAGACAATGCTCCCTTCTTTATGATAATACCTTTTTTCCATCGTATGGGTTGATATTTCTCCGGACAACATTTGGTGCACATAGTTTAACTCAGCATCTAAGTCGTCGGGATGGGTAATATCCTGAAATGTCTTATTCAGGAGTTCGGATTCAGGGTAACCGACTATCGAACATATGCTGGCATTGACCATTAGCCACGTGCCTTCCGGTGAGATCAAAGCCATGCCGATGGGAGAGTTCTGGAATGCCTTCTCGAATAGTTCCTCTCCGTTCCGCAAAGCATCACTGATAGGAATTTTGATATTCATAATGTACGGAAATTAACCCTGAGATTGCAAATAATCAAGTAGTTTTTATATAATCAGGTTCTGCCTGCGCCCGGGCTGCAGGACTGTCCTCGACAATGAAACTGATTTTGACGATTTAGCAACATGAAAAGCGGCCGGAAGAACGCCAGCCCATTGGGACGGGAATCCATGCATTTGCCTTCTTCGCTGCTTCACCCTTCGTTCGCCACGGCGAACGAAGGGTTTGAGCCTAAAATACAAACGCCTGCATTCCTCGTCAAATGCCCAATTTACTTTTAGAGGCCCCTTGGCTCACCGCACGCCGAGCAGTGGGCACCCTTCTTCACGGCGCCGCATTTGTCGCATGCACCGTAAACGACAACTTTTAAGCCGCAGGCTGAACAGTACTTGTCTCCGGCAGCATATACTGTCAGGCATTTACCGCAGAAATTCTGTCCTTTAAGAAGAGTGAATTTCAGTTCATTTATCGTCTTTATGACATTCGGGTCATCTGGATATTCATCCTTCAGGGAAGAAGAGAGAGCTAGCACCTTCTGCGTCATATCCTTAGTGGAATTCTGAACAATTGAATCGGAGGACATATCGTCGGCCTTGCCTGCATTAACGCTAGTCGCCTCGTTTATCCACGCGCAAAGCAGGGCGTGTCTGTCATTGATAACCTGAATTGTGTCTTTCGAGCCTTTTGCCTTCCATGTTTTACCGAGCTTCGCCGCTTTCGCCCTCATGAGATAGGAAACAACATACCTCTCCGCAGGAAAGCTTCTCGTTGCGGCCATTTCGAAGAAACCTTCGGCATCGGTCTTCAGTTTCTTAGTGACTGCAGGCAAGTCTTTCTTGTCGACATTGCGGGATAGTATTACCCCGGCAAGGAAAGGGATTTTTGAATTGGAACTCAGTCTGGGATTGTCGCATCCTATCTTCAGGAGTTCAAGCGCCTTTTCCGGGGCTTCGTTTGATATCATTGAGGCACCGAATTCATAGGCTTTCTCAAAGCCCGGGTCATTTTTGATTATTGACGCCAGCCTTGTGTAGAATTCATTCACATTTTCCTTTTTAATTGCGTTCGAGCCGCAATAGTTGATGAAAAGCATCCACTCAACGTCTGCGATGAATTTATTGAAGCCGCATGCGGATTTCTGGCCTACCTTGATTCTAGCCGAAGCCTGCTTGTTCTGCTCCATGAGCAGGGTTGATGCTATGAAAGAGCCGGCGGCCGCCGCTATTACCATTACCAGGATATGAACAACAAGTGATTTCTTCATTTCGTATGTTTCCTTTAGTTTATTTAAGATCCTTGTAGCTGAATATGAGGCTTGCCAGGGCTGTTGCGAAAACGCTGAAGACTATGCCCCATACAAACGCGACAAGGATATACCCCGGACTGATGCCACCGTAAACCGCTTCAGAGCGGAGGTTATAGAGGTTCAGGTCGGGAAGTATTCCACCATACAGGAATTTCACATTTGACATTGATGATGTGGCATGTGCAAACCAGATTGCGACCACAGTGGCGGTTGCAGCTAGGAAGTCGGGAATGAACACCGAGAAGAGGACAGCTATCGCAGACATCGGTATTACGCTCGCCATTATGAGTACATGCCCCATGATCATGGAGGACGTGACTTCCCCGAAGGCCGTGTTGAATACAAACATGAAACCCAGCGTTATCAGTCCTGTTATCACAATACCGGTAATGATTATTCCTACAAGCTTGCCGACGAGGTACTGTGTTCTTCCGAGAGGTTTTGAGAGCAGGGTTGATGCAACACCCTCCTTAAGTTCCTTCGGTATTTCAAATGTGATTGACACGGCTATCAGGATTGCCGCAATCGTGTTCAGCACAAGAGACACGTCAACCATCAGCTGTTTGTGCATCCCCATCGAGAGGATGTCGTAGTTGTAGGCGCTCCCGATCAGGATCAATACGCACAGGATCAGGAAATAGACCACACGCATTCTTAAAATCCTTCTCCAAGTACCTCCGGCTATCGCCATTATTTCATTCATCTTTCATTCCCCTTTCTTCTTTTTGTTACATGCAAGACAATAAGATGTCCTTGCCGTAACTGCAGTTAGATTTTCATACATTGAGAAAAATAGTCTTGAGATCCCTAATTATCAAGTAGTTTCGGACCTTCCTGCGCAGAAAACGCCTTTTTGGCTTCAATGTCAAGAGCCTTCTCTCGGAAGGCGGCATCCGCTTGCAATTTCGATTTGAAATCCATTTCTGTGAACGGAATCTCTATCTGCTTTGATTTCTGAGATAGGATCAGCCCGGTCTCGCCTATGCTCACCAGCATCCCGCGCGTCCCTATGCCACTACGGAAGACCGACACCTCCTGTCCGGGTTTCCATACTGGGTATTTGATGTCGTATTCCGCTGCAATCTTTGTACGCACACGCATAAACGCCTCAGTTACGGCAGGGTTGTCCGCTGAAGCAGGTATGGGTGATGACAAAGATGCGACGAGTTGTGGTAGTGGCGCAACATCCGACCTCGGCTTTTCTATTTCCTTGGACAGATTCGAAGATTTTTGAATCTCCGCCGCAGAAACCGTCTCTTTAACCTGAGGCTTCTCTTCTTTTATCGGAGCCTTCTGGAGAGAAGGTTCGGGTAGTTGTGTATTAAGTTCCCTCTGGGAGGGGGAAACTATGGGTTGCTCTGAAGATTGCGACAACACCAGGCGGAAGCCTAAGTTGTTGCATTGTCCCAGCGAATATTGAACATTGCGATGAGTAGAACGTAAATAGTCATTTCCGCGGGCCTCCCATGCCCAAGATGCTCCGCGCCAAGCATCAAAAGACAAATCGGTCGAAGACTTGACTGTACATTCCGATACGTTCCCTCCGACACCGTACAATCCCCAATTGTTCTTTCCGCTCTTCTCAACAGGACAGCTTACAATGTAGGTTGCAAAGGGGCTTCCGCAGTTTTGAAATCTTCAACCGGTCCGCGATACGCCCACTGGTGTACGCAACCGTTAATGAACGCAACCATGATGGTGCGTTGCTTCTGGGAGCCCCAAGTTGCGATGTAAAACGAAAACTGGGGATCAGCTGGAATACCCCGCTCGCCTTTGAATATCGTGCGGTTCTCAGAGCTGTTATCCGCCTTCCAGGTCGGGCCATTACCGTAATATGGGTTTGACACCCGCCAAATCTGCCCGTCCAGCAAAGTATAATCAGGCCGTATCTTATATTTAGGATCGGAACTCTCGATTTTACCTGGCTGTCCGAGAATCTTCTCCACATCAGACGAACTCATGCCTCCTTGAATCTTTTCGAAGTTCATCCGGCACACCAGTGCAGCCGCGCGAGCATATCCGCGCGCCGAGGATAGAGCGGGGAGCAGCATCACGGTTAGACACACGGGGATCAGTAGCAAGATAATGATGAACGGTTTCTTAGCATTGTGCCAATGCGTGAAGACGAAGATCGGAATACCGAAAGGGAGGAACAGCGCAGCAAAGCCCCAAAGCGGACTTTCCTGGAAGGCAAGCATGACCAGTTGAAAAAAACAGCCGATAACAACTAATAGAACCACCAGACCAAGCAACACCATCCAGACTGGTGTGGAGCCACTAGAACCCCCGGACGCCCATGAGCTACAGCCGCCACCCACTGATATCAGTGCTATCACACTCAGCGTGATGAGTCGTTTCATGGCTAAACTGGAAGGGGTTCTACTCAAGTTTTTCAGTTCGCCTTGAGAACGGATTTCATGCGGCTTATCCTTTGACTTCATTAACAACCCCCTGATTATTAACCGTTTTTGTATTAACTTTGGCATATCGCCTGGCATATTCAGGAAAAAGAGGAGCGCACTCACTTTTCACTCTAATAGAAGCATTTCAATATCCGGAAAAGAATGCTCTCCAGGCACCCCGTCTCCATGTCGTGACACCTCCATTATCGCCCCATATAAAACTAATATTCACAAGCATAAAACTAAAACGCCTAACCTACCAAGTACCGTCAAATTATCTTATATCAATCAGCTTTAAGCAAATAAAACGTATTAATCGCTAACCTGAAAATGCTCAAAACAACACAAAACTCCACCAAGCCCGGATATAAAACAGACATGACAAGGCGGCAATGCGCAATGCCGTCGAGGTGAGACCTTGGGTACCTTGCTGGGGTCGAAGCCTTGCTGGGGTCGAAGCGAATGACCCCCAACTTAAGCGGTTTTGTCGGTCAACAAATCCAGAATTGATATTGTGCCACCGCCCTGCGGGGGCTGAAATTTTATTTGATTATTCATAATCCCCGCGCTGGCGCATGGGGCTACAACATGTCGCCCTCTGCGAGGGCTGAATAATAAAGACAGTTCGATTGTATAATAGCCTCCGCAGGAGGTGTAATAATGTAGCCCAAAGGCGTAAGCCTTGGGAAAATAAGGATTAAAAAAGATAACAAGCCCCCGCAGGGCGGCGACACTTAAGTTGGGTGGCATTCGGGTCGAAGCCTTGCTGGGATCGAAGCCGTGCCATGCAACCCCAGGGTCAACCGTCGAAAGGAAAATCCGAACTTGGATTTATGAAACTACGACAATTTTTCAGTCTCGGCATTCAACCACTTGAAAGCCTGGACGGCATCTGTATCAACTCTGTATTTTGATATCTGCCAGATCTCACGTGTTCTCACTCCTGCGGCAGTTTTTCTCCTTCTGCTGATTCCACTACGTCCAGAATCCTGGCCGACTCGAAGAACAGTCCATGGTCTGGCGCCAAGCGAAGCGAGGTTGCCAGCACCAGCATGTTTA
Source organism: uncultured Victivallis sp. (assembly GCA_964540865.1). Taxonomy (GTDB): domain Bacteria; phylum Verrucomicrobiota; class Lentisphaeria; order Victivallales; family GWF2-50-93; genus GWF2-50-93. The sequence goes on along the minus strand of CAZION010000051.1, from coordinate 24,991 downwards.
AAATTCTAAATCCTTTATTTTCTCACGGAGACACAGAGACACAGAGATTTTATCCCCACAAAGAAATGAAGGGCACGAAGAAATGCATCAAGCACTTCGGGCTCTTCTGTCTTATCGTAGAGGATCTCACATAACGCCGCGAACCTATCGTCGTTCAGCCCGTGGTGAATGCCGTCCATCTAGATCCTCTGTGTCCAGCTTGTCGAATACCTGGTTGCCCCGCTTGGCTTGTTCATAAGGTCTTCAGCAGAACGATCCCGGCATCATTGTCAGATGCATTCAGAATATGAGTGTCGAGCCCGGACATTTTAATAACCTCTTGTAAAAAAGGTTGGGCGCCGCTCAGCAGAAACGCTCCTCCCCTCTGCTTCTGGGATCTGGCCGCACTCAGTAGGATTCGTATTCCGAGGGAGGCCAGAAAATTAACTTTGCTGACATCGACGAGCACCTTCTTCTGCACGCTGGCCGCATAGGCTGTGAACTTCAGATCAATTTCCATTGCTGCGTTGCTGTCAAGCCTTCCCTCCAGCGATATGAGACGGATATTGTCTTCCAGATCCTGCATTGAAATGTTCATGATTAACTCCTGTATCATTTTTACTGACTGAATCTACTTTTAAAAATGACCAATTCCATTATTCCGTGTTTGAAAACAGATAGCTTCTTGTAAGTTTCTCATTAGGGAGTCTTGTCGGGAATTTAGAAGATGACGATCCGGCGGTGGCGCCCGGGTATCTTTTCTGGAGCTGCTTGCAGACGCAAAGGTATGCCTCTCGCTGCACTTGCCCTGGAGTCCCCAATCAGCGAAATAAACACGCTGAAAGGCATGCCGCTCACCCACCTCGCATTGACAGGCCAACTCACCGACATCAGTGCTCTAGAAGATACGCCAAGACTCGCCAATCTGGACATGGGCGCACCGAGAATCACTGATATCAGCGTCCTCAAAAGCATTCCGCTCGAATGTCTCGATCTTTTCCGCTGTACAAGTCTCAATGACCTCTCCCCTCTTGACTTGAAATCGGCTCAGGCATGCCCTTTGCCTTCAATTTGCTGATGAACCGGTTGTAGGTCTGGATGTCGCTTCTGAGTCTCTCAACCTGGGTTTTCAGCGCAGCGCAGGCTTTCTCCTTGCTGTCCATATCAACTTTGCAGTTGTTCACGACGTACCCGTCAGTCGGAGGCTCTAGATTCTTCTCTTTTGCCTTGTTAACCCTTTTCAGGAAGTCATCATTTGCCTTAGTATATTGCGCAGATGCCTTGCCATAGATGATTTTCGCCTGGACGTACTGATTCTCAACAGCCTCAAGTGATGCCGTTGCTTCCTTTATCTTCTTCTGATACCCCTCAATCTTCAACGTCGCTAATTCCTTCACCGGAGCTTGTGGCAGATCTTCCGGTTTCGGTTGTTCCATTTCCTTGACAGGCGATAGGACTTCCTGAGAAGAAACCGGTCCTTTATCCGGAAGCTTCTCCTCTTTCAACGCAATCTTCTGGACGGTGGGCTCCGAGATTGGAAGATTAACTTCCGGTTTGGGTTGTTCTATTATCTTCGTGGGTTCAGGTACTGCTTTAGTAGACTTCGCTGCGGTCGACGGCAAAGATGCAATTGGTTGAGGTTGCGTAACAGTGACCGGCAAAGGCTCGGTTCTTGGGATTCTTGGAAGGCTTATTATCCAATCTACTACAGGTTTAACCGCGGGAGCTCCAGAACCAGAACTTGAACTTCTACGAATCTTGTGAGGTGGACTGCCACCGGCACAAGTTCGATTCCCAACAATTTTCTTTATGGACTTGTCAATGATTGTCACGTCCCAATCAACCCGATAAGCATCCGCGCCGTTTGAATACTTGCCGACTTTCACTGAATGCTCCCTCAAAAGCACGACCGTGTCCACGTCTTCCGGTCCAGTCGCACACAGCTCTACAGGCAATGGAGTTGCCGATATCCACCCCTCCTCAAGGAAATTATAATTTATAGTGCTGCTATCCTGATTAACGACAACAAGCCTCCCGCGAATATAGGGGCCGCCTTCTTTCGTTCCAACTTTAGAGAGCGCAAGGTACAAGTCAACATTATTTCCGCAATCCCGCCATCCATTAAGACAGGCGTTCCTTGCGGGCATTTCCGCTGACCTTCGTTTATTCTCCGCAGCCATCTGCTTCCCGGCAGACGTGTAATGCGTATACACATATACCAGGACACACAACACGACTACAGGTAGAATTAAACCTTTCATGCCGCTGCAGTATCCTTAGCTGATATCCCGAGTTACTTGTTCATCATAATCCTGAATTTGCAGACCATGAGTTCAGGTTGACATCCGTTCCATTCTTCTCCATAAGCCTGATGTCATATTTGCCCTGCCATGGCAGCGAGTCCGTCCAGACCGTTGAGCCTAACACCATCCAGGCCGGCACGGTTCCGGAATTTCTGCAAGATCCCGAAGGCGAAGGCATATTTGGGAAATCGGCTGCAACCAAAATGTCCGTGTCATCGTTGACTGGCGGAGTTCCCACGACCGTCAGCAGAATTGTTCTGCTCGACTTCTGCCACGTTATTGTCACGAGCAATTTTGTCTTGCCGGAATCATCCTTCTGCATCCAAGTCACGGTTCCCGCGCCGTTCGCAATCACCTTCCCCCAGTTCCTGGTCTTTTCATTAGCTTCCCCGAGAATCCCATTGAACTCGAACGCGCCAATAACCAGAGCCATCCTCGTTGTTCTGTCGAAATCAAAGCCACCTTCAGGAACATCCAATTTGGCTGAAAAAGAATATCTATGCGTGTCCGTTATCACACCTGAACGCAGAAGGGTCTGGGAGTATTTAGAGGAGAAATTGAATCTTTGCGTACTGGCAACCGGAGTCACACCCTTTGCGAAATTCGCAACCAGCGACATGTCGGACACCACATTTTTCACGGTCAGTGGATTGTCGGAGGAGAATACGACACCATCCTGGGTCCAGTTGACGAAGCGGTAGTTTGCCGGGGAGATAGCCGCTACCGGCGAAGCATCGGAGTTTTCTGCGATATACTGCGACAAGTCGCCCGTCAAGATCGCACCTACAGTTCCGTCCGTTGTAAAGTTGACAAGATAGCCTAGACGCAAAGTCTGGCTCCATGTGTGTCCGCCGCCTTGAACCGTCCAATCGTAGGTGTTTATTGTTGGGCCGGTGGTTGGCCAGGGATCCATAATATAGACAATGTCGCCATCTATTCCGACAATATCAACAGCATGTCCGCCGCCAGTATTCCATGACCATCCTATCATCATAGGTCTGGCGTAAGTGTTTATCTCGTTGCTCACTTCGTCTTGGCTTAGAAAGCCATCCACCCATGAGCTTGCGATGTTGCCGAAATGGCTGAGAACCATGCCTGAGCCTTTTCGGGTAACGTATTTGCCTATGTAGTGGTCATAGTTGTAATGTATCTCGTTGTCGATGTAATTGGGTATATTGTAGCCCTCCACAGCCCAATCCGCAATCTCAGTCTGCGATGGATTGAACCCATAGTATGAGAGTATGGCCAATGCGGAGGCGTTCCAGCACCATTGATCCTTCTCCTGATATTCCTGAGGCACATTGAGGATGTCCGCGAATGTTGAAAAAGCCAGGGCAGCGCAAAACATGAAGCCGATCGTGATTTTAGAGGTGATTTTGTTCATGGCGCCATCCTCCTGAAACTGTTGATATTATTCTCGACCCTTATCTTCAAATCATCAGAGATGTCGCCCATTCTTGTAAGTTTCCGGTAGCGCTTTCCCGTTTCTGCGGCGGACAGCTTCACGCTGCTCGGTACGGGTGACAGGGCTGTCAGATTATCCAGGCCATTCAGAGGGATGTGGAAAAAGTACTGAGATGCCTGCAAAAGCACCACAAGGCGCGGACAGTACCCATCCCTGGCAGGCCATGCACGCTCCATCCGATCTAATTCTCGCGCCAGTCCGGAATAGCCTAGCGAAACGGCCTCCCAGTGATCCTTCATCCAATCGACGACAAGTATCGCACACACATTGTCGTTGTATTTTACAGGGAAATACCAAATCGAACCAGATGTCATGGTTGATTCAATCGGCTCGTTGGTCTTGTATGCGGCAAGAGCCTTTGGTGAAATGACGTACAGGCGATACGGCGAGCCCAGCGAAAACGACTCGGCGGCGGCTTTGTCATCAAACCCATAATTCCGCGCCTGTCCGTCAGGTATTTTACCGACGAAATATGGCAGTCCCTTGGCAGCCGCCTGAAAAACCTCCGGATCCGGGATTTCCTGCTGAGCGACGGCGGTCAGCATACAACACGCGAAAATCACTCCTGCAAGTACCAGCCTCTTCATAATAGTTCCTCCAGTTTGTATATATTTAAAACATCCATCATAGATCCCGTCCATAAGAAGTTGTTATAGCAAGGTTCTCCTCCAGTCTGCATTTCTACGATAGGTCTCAATGTTTGCGGAACAGGTCCATGGCCAAGGGTGCCGGTACAACCGAGCTCCGAGTTGCCGTGCTTCGGGAGATCACCGCCGGTTCAAGCTCCGGAATAGTCGGCACGGCGTCATCATAGAGCCACGCCTCAAGGATGGTGCGGACGGCATCGTCACGGCTGTCCCTAACGGCCAGCTCGATGAAGTCCTGCGAGTTCACCGACTGGTAGCGGTACTGGGTAGCCCATCGCTTCAGGAGGTGCGCCATCCTAGGCGTACCGATCTGCAATTCGACCGCGTAGAGCGCCAGAGCACCGCGCAGATAGGTGCGGCTGGAAAAGAGGTCGAGTGGCGTGTCAACAACGGACGATCGGACATGACTCGCCAGCACATTGGCATAGAGCCCCGCCATATCGGTCTTGAAGCCGTCCGGATCGTCGCGGTTCGCCCATAAAATCTCTCCGTAGGTCGCAAAACCTTCACTGAGCCAAATATCCTCCCATCTGGCGACTGAGACAGAATTCCCGAACCACTGATGCGCCAGTTCATGGGCGACGACAGTCTCGTAGCCGGCCCAGGCTGTGGGAAACATGGAGATAGACTGGCACTCCAGCGCGAAATTAACCTTGGGATCGTCCACGGCCACGCTGCTGTAGCTGCTGAAGGGATAGCGCCCCCACTGTTGCTCGAAGAATGGAAGCATATAGCGAGCCCGAGCGAGCCCTGCGACAGCCTCCGCACCGGACGGAGTGGTGTAGATCAGGATCGGCACCTGGCCTCGCAAGGGCACCTGCGTCACGTCAAAGTCATTGACGTGGACGGTGGCGAGCCAGGTGGTCATCGGCTGCTTCATTTCGAAGGCGAAGCTGCGCGTGGCGCCCAGGTCGCGCACCTTCCTGAGCCGCCCGTTGGCGACGGCAACCAGCGGCTTGGGCACGGTCACTGAAATGTCAAAGGTCGCCTTGTCGTCCGGCTCGTCATTGGCCGGAAAGAAAGTCGACGCGCCGACCGGTTCGCTCACCACATAGGCGCTATCAGCGAAGGTCATCCACCCCAGCTTGGCCGTCGGATCGTGTGGCTGAACCGGATCCTGGATGGCCTCGGCCTGGCCCGCATAGGCTATCATGACCTGGAACTCCTTGTTGCGGGGGATTATTCGTCTCGGGGTGATCTTCAGCTTGTCGCCTACGGTCTCGAAGGCGGCCGGATGTCCGTCAACTTCTACCATGGAAACGTCGAGATGATGAAGATCCAGTGTGAAATCGGCCAACTTCGCGGTGGCCTTGATCGACAGAATAGCCCGACCGGTCAGGACGTTCGGAGCGTCGCCGATGGCGATCTGTAGATCATAATGCTGAACGTCGATGCCGGTGTTTCCGAAGCCCGGAAAGAATGGATCAATCGCCAAGGCGGCAGATCCGGTGAAAAGGAGCATCACAAAAACGGCAGTGCATGTAAGATAATTGAGACTGATAGGAGTTTTTATTTTCATAATATGGAAAAGCTAATCCTAAGATTGCGAAGAATCAAGGAGTTGCTGTTATAATCGGGAGATTTTACGTGTGGAAATGTAATGGGGTCTCTTTCTAGGACTAACCACAGATGGAAAAGAGGAATATTCACCTTCCTCATATGGAAAAATAGAATTTCCCTGCGGCTTCGGCATACATTCGAGCTGATTGCAAAACTCCTGTTTTGCGGGAAGTCAGGAGACATCCGCCGCGGCGGACAGAATTCAGAATTAAACTTGAACTCAAATCCAGATTTATTCTGACTACTGAATTTGGTGATTGAAAATAAAGTGCATCAGGGAACAGGATTGATTTCAACAATTCTGAGGCTAGATTTAATGACGTGATTGTGACATGTTGTCCCTAGCGCCCGTTTTTGACCAGCAAATGGGGAAATACCCATAATAAGAAGTTAGATAAAATAAATATTGAATATAGATGCGTTATGTATTAAAAATAAGGCCTACTTAAGATAAATTAAAACGACCTTAGAAATTTTGTGAATTGCTTTGGAGGTTAAAACAGATGAAACACATATACCTGAAACTGCTAATTTTTATTCCATGCATTGTATCCATATTTATTCTGCGTTGGTTCGATATTGTGATAATGAATAATGAGATGACCTTGTTGTTGATTTATTTGATTCCCATTTCTATTGCAGCATGGTTTTGCGGAATTTATTATGGTATTGTAATAGCAATATTATGTTCAATGTCATGGCTTAATATTTTTATATTTCATAAAGCTATTCTTATATTTGACAACTTGATAGTTGTAAACAGTATAGTCAGAGTTTTAATATTACTAAGTTGTGCAGTATTACTGGGAAAGTTACATCAAGCATTATTGCATGAAAAAGTCTTATCAAGAATCGATAACCTTACTGGTTTAGCAAATGCAAAATCATTTTTAGAAGCTCTATACAAAGAAATTGACAGATCAGCCAGACATGAACGAGTTATTAGTATAATTTATATGGATATAGACAATTTCAAAACAATTAATGACAACTACGGGCATGACATGGGAGACAAAGCGCTTCAAGAGACAGCAAAAACTTTGAATTCTATTTTCCGTCCTTCTGATACAGTTGCCCGTATGGGGGGAGACGAGTTTGCAATACTTATGCCAGAAATTAACAATGAATCTGCAATAATTGCCGCTGAAAAACTTCGTGTGGAATTCCATAAAATGTCTGAAGAGAAAAAATGGCCAATTTCCCTCAGTATTGGCGTGGGAACATTTTCTGGCCCTCAGAGAAACAGCGATAAGATAATTCAATTTGTAGACGACCTAATGTATAGCGCCAAAGAAAACGGCAAAAACAGTATTAACTCTGGCACGATGGCAAAATGGTGATCCATGGAATAGAGAATTGGCGATGAAGTCAACTTGACAACTTAAGGCAATTAATTCTCCAACCCAGCGGAAAACGCTTGGCATTTCCGCTGATTTAGGATGTTTAGAAAAACAATATGGAAATATTATTTTTATTAATTGCATCTTTCATAATATTACTTGTGATTGAAATTATTGTTGGAATAAAAACCCGAAAGATGATGCGTGGAAGAGCATTGCTCTGTCTTGCATGCCTGCAAATTATAACAATTTTCAATATAAATAAACTGTTTATTTATAAGTGAGGATAGGAAAACAGACAGATCAAGGTAACATAAGGGCAGTCATAGATATCTCCTCGTAAGAGTGTTTATGATTAGGCCTTGCAAAGTGTGCCAACGCTTTGCAAGGCCGCTTAATTTCAACCCCTAAAGACAGTATACCCGGGAAAGCTGTTTTATGTGAATTTGCACATTGTCATTTTGCAGGGACAGTTCCCTGAATTGCGCCGGCATCCCGTTTTCCTGCCGGCTTTCTTCCGGTGAAATCCCCATATTGCGGACCGTCCAATTCCCAGGCAAGGAGTTCGGCGGCTGTGGTTCTGGCATCCTTCAGCGTCCCCCTGCAGATCCTGAGAAAATCAATCGTGCAGGCGAGGTATTTCATCCCGGGACCACCGCCCACAAGGAAATCCCCGGTGTTGACAAGCGATGCTGCAGGAACGGTTCCGGAAACTTTTACCGGTGCAACAACTCCGTCAACATAAATTGCCGCACCTGTTTTCCGATCGAGCTCTGCAAGAAGATGATGCCAGTTGCCATCATTTACGGCCTTCTCCGAGCAGGCTATATATGGGGAGGCTCCTTCAGTTCGGATTGTCAGGAGAGGTTTCCCGTCCGAAATCTCCAGCGAATAACCATTCTGACCGTCCATCTTTCCTGAGATGAGCCCGTCTTTGGCGGAAGTTTTGAAATACACTTCAATCAGGAAGTTGTGAGTGCCTATTTCAGGGCTTGCTATTTCAACGCCCTGCGCAATCCTGGCAGTTTTTTTTCCGTCATCGGACTTGAATTCATATTTATACGGAGCCGAGATCTCCCTGGCTGATGCCATGCAGTATTGGGATTTCCCGTCAAGTTCAAGTGCGCCCCTGGTCCAGTCCTCCAGCGGACCGTCCACAAAATTATCTTCTTTGCAGGCAATTGCAGTGAGATGAGTGCGAGGCGTCTTCCAATAGTCTTCCCGGTTGGCATAATAGTCCGTCATATACCAATGTTCATCGAGTATGCGTGCCGGATCCCTGCGGTTGACAGTGAAGTGCCACTCCCCAACGTTGGCGTAAAGCCCCCATGGGACGAAAACCTTGACCCCGGCGCCTGTTGCCGGAGATCCTGCGAGTGGGCGGAAGTCACCCTTCCCTGGTGCCGTAAGGACAGGCTTGTCGCTGACTGTTCCGACATCGCTGCGGAGCGCCTTGACCTCCTTTAACGCCGCGGCAAATTCGCCTAAGCTCCCGTGTATTGCGCCATCAGCCCTGAACACTCCGAAGTTGCGAGGCATCTTGTGAAAGACATTCGAACCGAATGCGTTGGTGTCATATGCAAAGACGTCCTTCTGGACTCCAGCATCGGCGGCATTGCCTTCCTTCTGGGTTTTGACCTCGGCATTGATCCAGAGCCATATTGACATGTCATCGAAAATATTGCCCAGCCATTTGTTCATTCCCGCCTCCGGCGCCTGGCGGCGCGATCCGGAATCGAAACGGTAGGCCGTGTTGTTGAAGAATGTATTCTGGAAGGAGATTATTTCCTGGAAGGCGGCGGCGTTGCAACGCGGATCGCCAGGCTCATTGTTATGCCCTGCGGCAATATTGTTGAACAGGTAGTTCTTGAATGATCCGTCGAGATAGTACGCATATCCCTGGCGGGAAGCTCCACTGCCGATCTGATCCTTGGGTTTTCCGGAATTGTTTTTCCAGGCCCAGTTCCAGTATCCACCTGGATTTTCCGATATGTTGGACCACCAGTAGTTATACCCCCCTTGAAATATTTCTATCCCGCCCCAGTCGTTGGTGAGAAGCATGGTGTCAACCACCTTGTTGTGATGGATGAGGGTTCTGGTCAAGGGCTTGTCGTTAAGCTGACCGCTCCCTTTGCCGGTATGCAAAAGGATTCCCTGTCCTCCAGTCTTTTCAATTATGTTTCCGGCTATATGGGAGATGTCAGCGAAAAGAATCTCGATTGCAGTTCCATGCTGATCGCGTGCTCCTCGCATGCCAACTCTTTCTAGACGGTTCCGGAATATATTGACGCTTTCAATTACGCTGAAGGGCGGATTGGATTTTGCCCATGCAGTGTTGTTGCGGACATATATTGCGCTCTTATCCAGATCTCTGAATACATTGTCACTTATGGTGACTGCGCCTATCCTGTCACTTTCACCGGAGGCGTGCAATTCTATTCCTCCCTGGGTGTGCTCGAAAATGCAGTTCTTAACGGTTATACCATCACCTGAGCCGACAAGGCGTATGGCGCTTGGACGCAGATCCCGGCTGATGAAAACCCGCTGGGTTATGTCCCAGAAAACATTGTGAAAGCGGAAAACCAGTCCGCTTATCTCGATATTGCGCAAGTTTTTCGCCTCGACGCTTACCGGACGCGATGCCGCCTCAACCTGGACTGAATTCGGATCCACATCATCATGGAGACGGACAAAAATGCGGCCACCGGCCCCCTTTTTTTCGAACCAGAATTCCCCGGGTTCATCCAGAAACTGCGGCTTGTCCTCAAGATAGTAGCGGTTTCCAGTGATTATCTTGCCACTGTCACCCCACCAGAATCCCTGGAATGCAAGAGCCTTCCTGGAAGAAACGAAGCCTTCGACTTTCGAGGCAAACGGTGAACCCATGACAATACCCCACTCAGTCCACACCGTCGCGTCCTTGTAATAGTCCTCCGATTCCGTGAGATGCTTTGAATCTATCCCCAGGTGCATTTTGGTCTTGCCGATCTGGGTCTTGTTCTTTTCCGTCCACCATTCCGGCTGCTCCCACTGCCACCATCCGTCCATAATATCGTCGGGCTTGTCCCATTTCCAGTTCGGGGTTCTCGCCAGATTCAAACGCCTTATCGTGCCGTCCTTGCTGACCATCCAGACTGCTCGCGGGGCAAATGGCAGATCTGCATGCCATATCTTCTCAGTCTCCGGACTCTTCGGGTGACCGCCTTTTTCCCATCCTGAAACTTTTTCCGAACCCGAGATTACAGCCGGTCCTTCCCCCCATCCCGGATCCATTGTGAGGCGGATTGGTTCAGTTTCATTTCCGGCAGCGTCGGTAGGGACGTTCAGCGTACCTCTGTAGACAACCCCGCATTTGAACACATAGGTCGCAATTCCAGTCCCGGAAACTTTGGCATTTCCGGATGCAGCCGGATCCCAAGGATGGTGTTTCCATGGCTTGACCCTGGAGCCGTCATTGTCATCGCTTCCGGAATCGAAGTCTATATGGCAGATTTTTTTCCCAGGAGTGAATACGAATTTCTCAGGACTCCATTCAAGGTCTCCGCGGTCGATAATCTTCGCGTGCGGCTTCTGCCATTCCCAGGTTTCCGAGAAAAGCGGCAATGCTGACATGGAAAAAATAAGCGCCGACAGAAAAGCTGTTATCCTCTTCACTCTGCCACCTCCTTGTTAGTGTCAATCCTGCAAACTTACCGGTCGTTGTGGAATGTCAATATCGCTAAAAGTATAACATAACGTATCAAATGCGAATCTTCAGAGAGCTACTAAATCACATCACCACGGTATAGCAAATGTAATGCAACGTGTTAATCAAATACAAGCGGGTTTAGGTATGTGATTAAACATGCCATAAAATCGTAAGCGTTAAGCTGGGAACCTACTGCCAGGCAAGCCGACAATGAGAATTAACTCCCCCGTGGGTTTATCCCACGGGAAGCGAAGATTGTGGGGCTAACGGCGTAGCCTTTAGCCCCGCAATCTTCTTCTCCTGCCAGATAAACTGGCAGGGGGGAATGAATAAACACCCAGCTTAACGGTTACACAAAATCAAAATTATGCCCTTGCGGCATACATTCAGCCTAACTCAAAACAGCAGCGGTGGATTTCACGAGCGCCATTCGGGGCACGCCCCCGCAATTTATTTTTATCCGTTCTTGATTTCACTCAACCTCAGGAAGGCCTCCCTGCTATTCTCCAGATCCGCATCGAGTATGGGTTGGTCATACGTGTGGGGGAATTCCCTGGTGGTGACTTGAAAACGCATTTGACGCGTTCAATTTCCTTTTTTTGCCGCCTGGACTGAAGCAAGAGAAACAGTTGTCGTATTTGCATTCAAATATTTTCCGGCGTCACTTCATATTTGAGAGCCATATCTTTTTCCCAGCGCTGGAATTCATCGATCATGTAGTCGGCCATCCTCACAACCTCGTTGTTAACAGATCCGCCGATATGCGTGGAGATGTGCACGTTAGGAAGCTTGTAGAATTCAGAATCCGGCAGCGCCGGTTCAGGATGGGTCACATCCAGCAAGGCGGTCAGATCGGGACGTTCCCGCAGGAGCTTCACGAGATCGTCTTCATTGACCTGGGCGCCGCGTCCGGTGTTGATAAAAGTCGCTCCGTGCGGCATCCTTCTGAAGAGATCATAATTGAGTACGCCTTTATTGTCGTCGCGGTCCGGAAGATGGTTGCTGACTATGTAGGATTTTTCAAAAGCTTCCTCTATCGCAATCGTCCTACGCTCTTTTCTCGATGGGACAACTGACACTTTAACCGAAAAAGGTTTCAGGAGTTCCTGAAGTTTCTCCGATATGGCCCCTGCCCCAATGAGTGCTATTTCGATGTCAAACATGCCTTTGCCGGTAAACGCTGTCTTCTGGTTGTTCTTTGCAGGATCCCTGCAGTCGGACATGTTCCTGAAATATCCCTTGCTTGCGAGAAGAATCTGCCCGAGACAGAATTCCGCGACAGGTATGGCGTTCGCCAGCCAGGCACTTGACACCTTGACTCCTGAATCCATAAAGGGTTTTGCGAATCCCTTTGCCGATCCTGCAGCGTAGAATACGACCTTCAGCGAAGGAAGCTGACGGATCTGTTCCTTGTCAAGAGGAGGCATTCCCCATGTGGAGAAGATGACCTGAACATCCTTGAGCCGTCCCGCATGTTCTGCGAAGTTCGCAGATGTTATGACTTGCGGATAAAGCGCCGTAATCTCCGCTATTTTCTTTCTTCTGCCCAGTGCATAAACATATTCCATGATGTCACCATCATAGAATTTCACCTGATTGTTGAATATGGCCGATTTTATCATGTTTGCCCCTTACGTTTATGATTGTACTGTGCGCTTAATCAGAGCAGTTTTATAAGTAGCGCGGGTCTATCTGACCCGCGTCTCTCGGGTCAGATAGACCCGAGTTACTTCTGATGCAAAACTTAGCTAAGCGCAATTCAATTACGTCGCCGTAAAAAAAAACACAGGCAGGATGCCTGTGCTACTTTATTAGATAATCGATTAGAACCTTTATGTTCTTAAGATAGATTCCGCTGGAAGTCACCTCCGGCTTGTGTCCTGGTATGAACCCGATGATTTTTCCGCCCCAGGGTGTAAGAGTTTCGTAGCACTGGACGAAAGTCCCCTCGTCTGTTCTTGTTTCCATGATAGTCATTGCAGGGCAGACCTGTTCCAGGTTTATGTAGATTTCATCCTCAGGCAGATCCATTTCTGCGAGTTTCGCACAAAGGGGGTGGCGTGACTTCGAAATCACAACCTTGTATGGCCTTGCAGGATGGGTTGAAGGCACAATTCCGTCCGGATCGTTTCCCCTGACCCAGCGGTGTCCGACAATAGGCCGCCACCAGTCCCAGTGCCAGAAAGCCGCACTCGAGCCATGGATCAGAAGGAGGCTTCCTCCCTTTTCGCAGTAGGCCTTTATATTTTTCTCAGCTTCCGCGCCGGGAGGATTTATGTTGCATGTCCCTGCGATCATGTTCAGGATCAGGAGATCGCATTTGTTGAAATCCGGCTTTTCGAAAACCGACCAGTCATTTTCAGAAAAGGCAGTTTCAGGAATATCCTTTCGGATTCCATCGAAAATATTCTTTCCCGGATGGACCCCGTAATGGTCGTCTGCAGCAAAGATGATCATATTACCCCTTTTATTTTAAGAAGAGCTCGATAACAGGAATTAGCGGTTCCGGCTTCGTCTGGGGAATGCTTAGCACGAGAACATTCTCCCCCATGCACTTGTGAGTTGTAATCCAGGCGTCAGGCCCTCTTACTTCAGATCCGTCGTGCAGGAACTGCGCGTATGCAACTTTTTCGAGATAGGCCTTCCCATGCAGGACGACATGCTTGTAAGGATAGGACAGCAAATGCAGATAGAGCCTGTTCGTTTCAGGATTATATGTGAGATTGCATCCTGGCGGACATGCGAATTCGGACGGGGCCATGCCACACCCATAAATTGAACGGCCGTGTTTCTGCATCCATGCGCCGATATCCTGGAGACGTGCCACCGCCCTTGAATCAAACTCACCTCTTGCGGTCGGCCCCACATTCATGAGAAGGTTGCCATTCTTGCTCACGCAGTCAATCATGGTCGCTATGATTTCCTGCGAATTCCGCCACGTCATTTCATCCCTGTGATATCCCCATGAGCCGGAAAAAGTCTGGCAAGCCTCCCATACAATCGGATTGCCTTCCTTATCCTTCAATCCTTCGCGCGGCTGGAATTGTTCAGGCGTCTCAAAATCACCGGAACCCGGAAGATCAAGACGGTTGTCAATCATTATGTCCGGTTGCAGCTTCCTGACTAGCCTGAGCATCTTCTCCGACTCCCAGTCGTTATGGCCTTTGCCATCCTCTCCGGGATATGAGAAATCAAACCACAGGATATCAATCTTTCCGAATTTCGTCAGAAGTTCCGTAACCTGCTTCCTCATATATTCGGCGTATCTGCGAACATCGCGTTTTTTCTCCTTCCCGCGGAATTCCTTGTCATCGCGCTGGGGATGGTGCTTGTCAACCGGGAAATCCTCATGATGCCAGTCAAGGAGGGAATAATACAGTCCAACCTTGATGCCTCTCCGGCGGAAAGCGTCAACCATTGGCTTAAGCAAATCCTTTCCAGCAGGCGTATTTGTCGCCTTGTAGTCGGTGTGCTTCGAATCCCACAGGCAGAAACCGTCATGGTGTTTTGCCGTTATGACAAAATATTTCATTCCGGCATTTGCCGCCGCTTCGGCCCACATTTCCGGATTGTAGAGATCCGGATGAAAGCGGTCGAAATATTTCTGATACTGTTCAGTGGTCATCTTCTCAATATTTTTTATCCATTCGTTCCTTGCAGGCATTGCATAAAGCCCCCAATGGATGAACATTCCAAAACGGTCGTGCACGAACCAGTCAGTCCTTTTGCCTTTGGCAGATTTTGATTTTTTAGGATTCATTTTCCCTCAATTATTTATTTAATTTGACGTATCGGAAATTGTATTTTCCCATCTTTATGATTGCGTAGCAATCTTTTGGAGTGCGCAGTATCAGCTGCGCTTTTGGATTGTTTTAAAGCGGCGCTCACACGCCGCACTCCGAAAGACGCTACGCGTCAAAAAAATCCGGTGAAGCCGGTTATCCTGTCAACTCAATTTGTTTTCTTATTCAGACTGCATGCTACAAAATGACCGTCTCCCACTTTTACCAATTCCTGTTTTTCATCCTTGCATTCCTTTGTACATACAGCGCACCTCGACTGGAAGCTGCATCCGGCCGGAAGGTTGCTCACATCTGGGACTTCTCCAGAAAGGGACATGTTCATGGGAACGTCCGGATCCGGATTCGGCACCGCTGAAAGAAGGGCCTTCGTGTAGGGATGACGCGGATTTTCAAACAGATCAACCGTTTTTGCAAGTTCAACGATGCGTCCGGCATACATAACCGCGATGTTGTCGCAGATATGTTTGACCACTCCGAGGTTGTGCGCGATGAAAATATATGTGAGGCCAAGTTCCGCCTGAAGGTCCTGGAGGAGGTTTATCACCTGCGCCTGAACGGAAACATCGAGTGCTGATACTGCTTCATCGCAGACCACGAGGGAAGGATGCATTATCAGGGCGCGGGCAATTCCGATCCTCTGGCGCTGTCCGCCACTGAACGCATGGGGATAACGTGTCCTGTGTTCGGGTTTCAGCCCTACCTTCTTCAGCATTTCGACAACCCTGTCCTCCAGCTCCTCTCCTTTCGCCATCCTGTGTATGACAAGCGGTTCGCCGACTATCTGGCGGACGGTCATCCTGGGGTTGAGGCTTGCGTAAGGATCCTGGAAAATCATCTGCATTTTCGTGCGCAGCGGCTTCAGTTTCTTTTCCGGGACCTTGCAGAGATCGACAAGTTTTGTGAATGTGTCAAAATGAACTTCCCCGCTGGTCGGTTCTATTGCCCTTAGTATGGTTCGGCCGGCCGTAGTCTTGCCGCATCCGCTTTCACCGACAAGTCCAAGGGTTTCTCCGGGCATCAGATCGAAGCTGATATTGTCCACAGCCTTGATCGCCCCGATCTGCTTCTTGAAGAATCCGTTGCTGTAGACAGGAAAATACTTGCAGAGGTTCTTAACCCTCAGCAGCGGGAAATGTTCATCCTTGAATTTGCCGTCAAGGGCCTTACCGAGGGCAACCTCGAACATGCCGTCCTTGTCGTCCCACTCGAACTCTTTGAATTTTTCCTTGCTCATAATGCTACCGTTTTCCGTTGACCATCCACCGTTTGCAGAAGCTGCAAACAGGACTAAAAATTAATTTCATATAAATCTCTAAATCCAAACAAGACAAACTGAAGTTTGTACTCCAACAAAACTTTTAAACTCTTTAAGGCTGTACTCCATCCCCTGCTTAACTTCATCATTTGTACTCTCTTCCTCTTCATAAAACTCCAGCACTTCCGCACTTCCGCACTTCCGCACTTCAGAACTTCAGAACTTCAGAACTTCAGAACTTCAGAACTTCAGAACTTCAGAACTTCTTCAATTCCTCCCTAATCTCCTTAGCCCTGAGGCATGCAACCTGATGTTCTGCTTCTATTTGCTCAAGCGGCGGTGGATGGCCGACATCGCATAGGCCGGGCCTGCAGTATTCGCATCTCGGGTGGAATGGGCATCCCGGGGGAATTGATGTAAGAGAGGGCACGCTTCCTTTTATCGAATGAAGCCTCTGCTTGTCCATTGACAGCCCGGGCAGTGATGCGAGAAGCCCCATCGTGTATGGGTGGCGCGGCGATTTCAATATTGATCTCACGTCCGAGCATTCGACAATTTTCCCAAGATACATCACCGCGACGTCGTCGGCCATCTGCGCGACAACTCCGAGATCGTGGGTTATCAGCAGGATTGAAGTTCCAAGCTCCTTCTGGAGATTTTTCATCAGCAGCATGATCTGGGCCTGGATCGTCACATCAAGGGCGGTTGTCGGCTCATCGGCTATGAGGATCTCGGGATTGCAGACAAGAGCCATCGCGATCATGACGCGCTGCCTCATTCCACCGCTCATCTCGAACGGATACTGTGAAATACGCTTTTCAGGGCCGGATATTCCAACCTTGCGCAGCATTTCAATTGCTTTGAGTTCGGCCTCCTTCTTCGTAACTTTCTGATGAAGCAGGATCGCCTCGCATATCTGGTTGCCGACCGTATGGACGGGACTGAGGGCAGTCATCGGTTCCTGGAAAATCATGCTTATCTTCCCTCCCCTTATATGGTAGAGGAGTTCGTCATTGTCGGACAATTTTGCGATGTCTGCAGATTCTTCTCCGTTCGGATAGAACATCATAGATCCGCCAACAATTTTGCCGGGGCTCTGGATAAGTCTTAGGATTGAATAGCTTGTCACCGACTTGCCACAGCCGGACTCTCCGACCAGCGCCATGACTTTTCCGCGCCGCATAGCGAAGCTGACTCCGTCAACCGCATGGAGTTCACCCTCTACAGTGTTGAAGTAGACTTTGAGATCCTTGATTTCGAGGACGTTGTTAGAGGGGCGAGTGCGAGGGTCGGGGCATGAGGAAGAAAATTGAATCGGAGAATCGGAGAATCGGAGAATCGGTGAAAATAGCGGGACAGGCAACAGGGAAGAAATAGATTCTGAAGCACATGAGAATTTGAATTTATTGTTTTTATTTTTCATAATTAATCTGTTTTTCACTCTTCTACTATGCTCTGTATAATCGTCCTTCTTCATTCGATTTGGATGTTCAAAGTTGAATGTTAGTGTTTTCTCCGATTCTCCGCTTCACCGATTCTCCCATTCATTCTTCCACTCACTTTCCCGCGTGATACGGATCCGCTGCGTCGCGGAGGCCGTCACCTACAAAGTTGAAGCTTATCACTGTGAGAATCACGAAAACGGTAGGCATGATGATCCAGGGCTGACGGAAAAGGATGTCCAGATTGAGGCAGTCCTGCAGCATTACGCCCCAGCTGACAAGAGGAGGACGCAGTCCGAGACCGAGGAAGCTAAGGCTGGTTTCGCCGAGAATCATTCCGGGAATTGTCATTGTAAGGCTGACGATTATATGGCTTGTGAAACCCGGCAGCAGATGCCGGAAAATTATCCTGCCGTGGCTCGCGCCGAGAAGTCTTGCCGCTACGGCATAGTCTTCTTCACGCAGGGAAAGGAGCTTGCCCCTGACAGTTCTTGCAAGGCCTGTCCATCCGAGAAAACTCAGGACGATGGTGATTCCGAAATAGATCCAGAGAGGAGGCCATGTGGCCGGCATCACCGCGCCGAGAGTTATCCAAAGGGGAAGTCCGGGGATCGCCTGGAGTATTTCTATCACGCGCTGGATCACGATATCGACCGTGCCCCCCATATATCCGGATATTCCGCCTATTGTAAGTCCGAGGAAGAATGACATGACGATAGACACAAGTCCGATGGAAAGTGAAATCCTGGAACCATAGATGATCCTGCTGAAAATATCCCTTCCATACCTGTCGGAGCCAAGCGCGAAAAAGGTAGGTACTTCCCTGCTCCCCGGATTAAGTTCTGCGAACTTCGCAGAATCTATCGCGACAAGTTTCCGGTTCATCGGGATTATCCCGGCAAGATTGTAGCTTTCTGTCTTTCCGAAAATGCTGAGGGGCACAAACACTGACTTGTCCTCGAAATATTTCGTCGTCAGATCCACCGGATTCTGAATCTGCCTTACCGGACAGGTATAGAACCCCATGCTGAAGCTGAACATGATTTTCTGCGGCGGCGCAAAGACATGGGAACCCGTCTTGTCGTTCGGACCGTAAGGCGCAAAAAACTCTGCGAATATCGCCAGGAGATAAAGCGCAATTATCACAAGCAGGGAGATGACCGCAAGCTTGTGCTTCGAGAACTTCAGGCGTATGAGCTGCCACTGGGTCATGGAACCGAGATCCTTTGAGGAGGGACGAGTGCGAGGGGCGGGTGCGAGTGGGGACAAATGCGAGTGACTAGTGCGAGTAAAAGAGGGGACGGGGGAATTATCCGAAAGATTATTTTCTAATCTGTTGGATGTTGAATTAATATTAGAACTGTTTTTTGAGTCAGTCATTTTGCTTGATTTTGTTTTCTCAATGTATTTATTGTCGCGTTCAGTATGCTGATAATTTCGTCACAACGTCTTATCCGATCTTCGATAATTGGCTGAGGAAGCCAGTGTTTCATTCTCACATAACGGCCTCTTGTTTCACGTGCAGAACCGCGGGCTATACGCAAAAACTGTATATATTCTTTGCTGCTTTCCCTTCCGTACCCTTCTTCAATATTAGCGCAAATGGAATCAGAACTTGCAACCTGTTGTGAAATCAAACGGTGACACTGTGGTTTCTCTTGAAGTTTATCCATATCTGAAACGACAAGGTCAAACAACTCCATAGATTTATTATATGCGCCAAATCTTTCCAGGGAATCCTGCATTATTTTATACTCCTGTTTTTTTCATTTCTCAATTTTCTTCTACTCACTCGTACCCGTCCCTCGCACTCGCCTCTTCCCCATCACCTGCTTCCTCCTCCCATCCTTATCCTAGGATCGACAAGCATGAGGAGAAGATCGCTTACAAGTATTCCGAACACGCTCAGCGCACTCAGGCACAGCAGGAGAGAGCCGGCCATATACGTATCCTCGAGCATTACTGCATTAAGCAGAAGCGGTCCGGTTGTTGGAAGGCTCAGGATTATGTCTACAATGGCGGCGCCTGACACGAGGCCTGGAAAAATGTGTCCGATTCCGGAAATGAATGGATTAAGGGCCAGGCGGAACGGATATTTGAAGAGAAGCCTGACTGGACGGACTCCCTTGGCTTTTGCAGTCGTAACGTAAGGCTTCCGGAGTTCGTCGAGCAGGTTGGCCCTCATGAACCTTATCATCCCCGCCGTCCCGCCGGCGCCTACTATGAGGATCGGCAGCCAGATATGCTTCAGCAGGTCAACAACCTTCGGCAGATCCCAGTATGGCTGCATGGCGTACTGGCTTGAAAAAAGCCCCATGACCGTTATTCCGCAAATTTCCTTTGCAAGCAGCATCAGCACGAGGGCAAGGATGAACGAAGGCACGCACATTCCGATGAAACCTCCGATGGTCAGGACGTAGTCGGCTATGGAATACTGTCGGACGGCGGAATAGACACCTATGGGTATTGCGATGATCCATGTCAAAACCATGGTACCGAAGGCAATGCACATCGTGAGAAGAAGGCGGTCGCCGATGATATCAGTCACAAAAGCCCCGTTGTTGGACATTGAACGTCCGAGGTTGCCCTGGAGCACGCCCTTGTCTTCGCCTTTGAATGTCGTGAACCAGAGAAGTCCGGACCAGCGGAAATAGTTCTTCACGTCACCATCTTCGAGATGATACATCCTGGTAAGTTCCTCAATCTCTTTTTTCGCCTGCTCCTTCATCCCCTGCTTCTCAAGGTTTTCTATGACTGTGTTAAGGTAGCTTCCCGGCGGCAGCTGCACCCCGGTATAGACAATCACAGATATCAGCCCGAGGGTGGGGATCATTATCAGGAGCCTTTTAAGGACGAATGGATTCCTCATTGTGAAGAGGATCACCAGGAGGGCGGCTATTCCTATGGCTGACATGCGGATTATCATTCCGACGCTTTTCGAAAAGGAGGACCCGCGATTTGCAGGAGCGGCGACAGCCGGGCCGGAGCTGGGTTTTGGAACAGCACACTGCAGTTCAACCAGGATCTGGATTTCCCTGTCGGCGGCATACTGGGGTGAAGCCTTCTGATCACCGTTCACCATGTCTGGATTCTCCCAGTACCAGGCCTCTGGAAGTCCATTGTTAGGGGTGTTGAGCATGAAGTCGGAGATAAGGAGTTCCGGCACGCCCATGAGTCCGTTCTTGACGATGAATGGAGCCGGCATCGGAGTTGATATGGTGATCGCCCAGATGTTTTCCCTGGCCAGCCTCATGACCTGCCTTGCGCATCTGGACTTTTCTTCTTTATCGAGCGTGTTTGCCGCCTTTTGTCCAAGCCGCATCGCTTCAAGTTCAATTTCTCCAGGTTGTGTGATCTCGGGGGATTTGGCTGCTGGATCTCCATGCATTCCACCCTTGTAATACCAGTCCCAGAAAGGCCCTCCTGCGCCCAGGGCTTCCCAGCTGGCGCTTGAATCTCCGGCATCTCCGGTCATCGCGATATCGGCGTATTTCATTGATATGATGAACAGCCGGTGCGGTTTTTCCCTTATCAGGACCCTGAGCCCGACATCCTTCCAATCGTCGACTACGAACTGCAGGGCGCCTGCGACGCCTGCACGGGTTATCAGGGTCAAGGCCAGCGATGAACCGTCGGGAAGAACCCTGTACCCTTCGCTGTCGCGTTTTGACAGGCCGAGGGAATCAAGTATCCTGTTTGCTTCCGCTGGATCGTACTGGGCATTTGCCTTGAGGTGTTCAGGATCATACCACAGGGAACTCGGCCCAGGCCCCAGGCTTGAAGGCAGACCAACGCCCTTGAATTCGATTTGGACTATCTGCTGCCTGTCTATGGAAATTGAAAGCGCACGCCTGAATTCCTTATCTGCAAGCAGCCTGGCCCTTTCCGCGCTTGTCCTGTCTCCGGGCTCAACAGGGAGATAGCGGTTGGGGACAAGGCACATGCTGCCCGCCTGACCGGACGCCCAGTGGCGCACCTGGTAGTCGCCGTTTTTCCGCATCGCCATCAGGCTTGAGTAATCAATACCCTGAATATTTCCACCAAAAGAGATCATCCCATCTGTTACAGCCTTGGACTGGAGGAGCCCGCTTACCTGGCGGAAGACAAGACGATCGATGTAAGGCAGCTGGTTGCCCTGCTCGTCAACGGCAAAATAGTATGGATTGCGTACGGCGGTCCATGGTCCGTTGGAGGAATATGTCTTGAATATCCACGGGCTGAGCTTGGGACATTCAGGATTTAGAGGATGCTTCATGTCGGCAAACAGCTGCTTGGGAGTGATCATCTGCGCCCTTGTCAACTTCGCGATCAGCTCCTTGTTGCCGGATTTCGGATGGAACTGTTCCATGTAATGTTTTGGAGCCGGCATGAAAAGGGCCCCGGCCGCCGACGCCTGCATATAGAGCCATCCTGGATTCGGTTCCGGAAAGACATAGCGGAGGGTATAGTCGTCAACCTTCTCGATCTCGCCTGACTTGCCATTGACCTTCATCGTTTCAGGAACATATCCGACATCCTCGTCCTTCTGCACGTTCTTCCACCACCAACAGATGTCCTCGGATGTGAATGGCACTCCGTCAGACCATTTGACTCCTTTGCGGAGATGAACAGTCCACACCTTGAAATCATCGGAAGGCACGACCTCCCTTGCCAGGTGGGGTTTGACGGGATCCCTGTACGGTGAAAATCTCAAAAGGGTATTGTCGTTAAGTTCGTATTGGAGACAGAGTCTCACACTGTCAATGTCTTCTGCGAGCCTCCACCAGTCGCCCCCATATTTCCCTGTACCGGCAAACCCCCTGTATACTGCCGGTTCCGGACCTACGCGCTCCTCAACGGAAGGAAGCTTGCCTTCATCCACAAGTTTTTTCAGGATTGGGCTTTCGCCTTTGGGATACCATGATGCATTTTTCCCGGCGGAGTAGTCGACATCTACCAGGATTTCAGGCGGGTTGCGCGGATCTATGACCGGGGAACGGAGCTTGTCATATTCAGCTTTTACGGCCGGATCAATTATCGCATCTGAAGGATTTGCAGTCACACCCTTGCGCAGACCAAGTCCGCACAAGTACATGACTACCAGCAGGCAGACAAGGGCAAGGAAGATTTTTAAGGAGGCTTTTGCAAGATAGGGAAAAAGTGGCGAGTACGAGGGGCGGAGGGAAGTAGCACAGGCCCTGGTCGCCTTCGGCGCCGCCTGAGGCGGGTAAACATCTTGCCTGTGTGTCTTGGGCGTCTCGCCCATCTTAAGTGGGGACGAGTGCGGGGGACGGGTGCGAGTGGGAGAAGGAGGGGGTAGCGAGGAGCGAGGATTGGAATCCTTGGTTTCTTCAGAATTTTTATTCATCTCTGACATTATTTTTCCCGATTCCTCTGTTTGGTAGTAGCGCAATTTATTGCGCGTTCTTCATTTTTATTTAGCGCATAGACTAAATAATCTCGGGCTGGAAAGCCCGAGTTACTTCCAACTGATGACTGCTAACAGATAACTCTCTTATTCCAAACCCCCGCACTCGCACCTCGCACTTGTCACTTCTTTTCAAGCTTCACTTCGCTGACGCATACCCCTTCGTTCACTTCGGGATTTATTTTTTCAGCATACAGTTCCAGGAAATAGTCTCCCGGTTCCGGAAAATCCATGTCTCCGAGTATTGTGACCCTCTCCTGGAACAGATGTGTACGCGGGGTTTCATAAAACATGTCCGGGGTTATCTCCTTCGAAAACTCCGTTTCGCCGACCTTGACCCTCATCATGTGCCCGCCGATCCAGTCCTTGTATTTCCGGGCGACAGTCTGGACTTTTATCCTGTATCTGCCGGGTTCAATCAGCTTGAACTTCCATCCGATCCAGTCCCCGGTTGAATTCCAGTTCTGCGCGAGCCCCCCATCACCTATGCGCAGGTGATCTCCGATTGTCGTGCTGTTTGCATCCTCCGCGGCAACAGCTGCAGCCGAGAAGGTGCTGTTTCCGGAAAGCGGAACCCTCTTCATCCTGCTTGCATCAGATATATGCAGTTCAGCCATATGTGCGAAGAGGCTGACCGTGCCGTCGGGCTGCTGCATGCTGCTCTCGTCCACTACCGCTTCATTCGACAGATCAAGGACTATTACAACAGGAAATTCCTTAAGGCTGCCGCTTATGGTTTCCGATAGACCGTCATTGAAGCTAAGAGCAAGCCTGCTGATGTCTTTCTTCCTATCATTAAGCTGCGCGAATTCCACTTTTCCACCACCGTCGAGAAGATAGGCATTGTTGACTTTTGTCTTCAGCCCATACAACAGGAATTTATCTTCCGGCATTTTTGAAAGCATAAGGAAAAGCTTCCTGCCTTTGCTTGTTATACGCCCCCAGTTGAATTCATACGGATATGGATTTGCGGAGGTTCCATATACGGCTTCGCCATTAACCTCCAGCCAGGAACCTATCCGCCGCAGGCTGTCAACGCTGGGGCGGGGAACCCTTCCCATGGAGTCAGGCCCTATATTAAGGAGATAATTAACACCCTTGCTGGAAAGATCTATGAGGAGCTGAAGCAGCGTCTGCGTTGATTTCCAATTGTGATCGTTGACTTTGAACCCCCAGGTGTTGTTGATTGTCGCAGGCGTCTCCCAGTCGCCTTTCAGCCTTCCGAGGGGGATCTGGTTGTCGCCCAGACTGCCGTAGTCGCCTACGCCGTGGCCCACACGCCCGCTCACAAGGCAGCCGGGCTGTATGGACTTGATGAACTTCTTGAGATCTTCGCTCTGCTCCTTTGTTATCGTGCATGGAGTGTCGCACCAGATTAGGCCGACGGGACCGTAGTCCGTGAGGAGTTCCCGGAGCTGAGGCTTGACTTTCTCTTCCAGATAACGGGGGAAGTTGCGCTGATGTCCGGGATGCGCCCAATCGTTGTGGCCGCCGTCCGGATGTTCCCAGTCGATATCCTGCGAATAATAGAGGCAGAATTTTATACCTTCCTTTGCGCAGGCTTCGGAAAGCTGCTTCAACGGATCCCTGCCATAGGGGGTCGCCTTGACAATATTATAATCGCTGACCTTGGAATCCCACATTGCGAAACCTTCATGGTGCTTGGCGGTGACCACCAGATATTTCATTCCGGCTTCCTTTGCGAGTTTCGCAATCTGGAAGGCGTCGAAATCCACGGGATTGAAATCTTCTGCGAACTTCCTGTATTCTGCAAGCGGAATTTCCGCCTGGGCCATCAGCCACTCGCCGATGCAGGGACATTCCCTGCCCTTCCATATTCCCGCAGGGACGCAATAAAGCCCCCAATGAACGAACATCCCAAAGCGCGCCTCGCGCCACCAGGCGAGTGCATCTGCTTTTTTTATTGAATTACTCATTTTAAAAAAATTCCTTTTTTACCACGAAACACACAAAACACACGAAAAAATATTCCAACCACTAATCTTCACTAACAAGATACACTAACGAATATTGCTGTGGATTTGCTTTTGAAGCAAAATCAAATTCACAGCTGGGTTTGTATTTAAAATCGGATCGCTGGC
>CAZION010000050.1:0-39427 GCA_964540865.1 uncultured Victivallis sp. | reverse complement strand
CCCGGTAGAGTTTCAATATAAAGGAAGTGCGGAAGTGAAATTCGAAAACCGCAAAGTCGATGTCAAGAACGGAAAAATATCCGACAAGTTCAAGCCGCTTGAACGTCATGTGTATGTTGTGGATATTGTGAAGTAACAGGAGGAAGAAAAGATGGAAAAGATGTTCTCAGCCGTCTTATTGATTGGAGCCGCCATTATGGTAAATGCAGAGCCCATAACCATAACTAAGACAAACAAGTTTGCGAATGTCGCAGACGGGCTTGTCAAAATCAACGGAGTCGGTCATGGTGTGGTCGGTGTCAGCGCCGACCTTAAGATCGAAAAGCCGGTGAAAATCAAGATGAAGATGCGCCGCGTATCGACCTCGGATGTCCCCGGCCATTTCGGAGTCGAACTGTACGGTGGTGACGAATGCAAGGCGCACTTCTATACACATGACGGTGCCAATTTCATTGCGACCTTGCAGCAAGGGAAAACTAAAATCGACGGTAAGGGGAACAAGGCGGGGAAAGATTTGTTTCCAGCCAAAACTGATGCGGCATGGATTGATTTGGAGATTTATGTCCAGCCAAAACTGACTGAAATACATGTTGCCGGCAATCCGCAGGGGCTGGTCAACGGCAATATCCTTCCGATAAAGACGCTGGGAATTTACGGTTATCACAACGATATCGAAGTGAAGGATTTGACCTGGGAACCTTTGCCCGAGGCCGAAGAAATATCCACAGACCTGAATCCTTCCTTCACAGCCTCTTTTGACAACGGTTTTTCCGGTCTGACCTCCAATGGCGAACTCGCTCCAAGCAAGGCCGCCAATCTCGAAACAGTTCCCGGTGTTTCAGGTCAGGCTGTCAGGATTTCAGGTCTGGGGAAAGCGCCAAAGGAATTGCCTCAGCTGGAATATGCGGCCGAAGGCCTATTCGCCAACCATGGCACGTTGATGTTCTGGATCAAAAGCGACTGGGATGGCACTTACACCGGCAATATTCCCATCTACCCGATGATCGCCGGATTGGATGCTGCAGGTAAGGGGAAAATGAGCATCAACATGAGTTGGTGGATTTCTTTCAATCTGGGTCGTACCGGCACTTTGAAGGGTGAAGAGATGAAGCGCGATTCCCGTGGTTACTGGTATCGCGGCGATTGGAACCACATAGCCATGGTATGGAGTGATGGCGGCTGGTGCAAAGCATACCTCAACGGTTTACCCTATCAGCAGCCGTTCGGTTACAATGGCAAGATATTCACAAATCTTGATCTCAAGGCGATTACACGTCTGACAGTTGGCACAGGTCCAAAGGCGGCGGATGCGGCGTTTGACGATTTGAAAATATACAAGCGTCCGCTTTCCAACGGGGAAATCTATGACGTGTACCGCAAGTTCATGCCGGTCGATCTTCTGGTTGACCGCACAGTACTTGATGCCGGCAAATACGACGAGATTGTCGTGCTGGCTGCGCCCGGCGGTTATTATATGCATCCTATACCTGCTGACCGCCAGTTCACAACAGAGAGAGTTGAAATCAAAATGCAGCTTGTTTCCGAGGAAGAAAATGTCATGGGGGAAAAGGATTTTTCATTTAAGATGAGCTCTCCTACCGAACTTAGATTGCCGGTGGAGAATCTTCCCGCAGGCAAATACCGGCTTAAATGCATGGTCGGTGCGGGTCAATCTGCGCTTGGGAAATTAATGGGGGTTTTCAGTCGTCCTGAGCCTGTCAGCGCGGTTCAACGCTCGTTTGAACTGTCAGCGTATCAGCCGGTGGCGGCGATGCCGGCAGGAAATGATGAGATAGATCTTGGTGAACTCATTTTTGCCAAAGATTTCAAAGACGGCAAGATACTGGAGTCTGGAGGCGTGAAAGTCGTCAAGTCGCCGATAGGCGAATATCTGGAAGCCGGCGAACGCAAAGAGAACCGCTTCTCCTTTGAAGTTCCGTTTCCGGAGAAATATATGGAAGGACGTCCGGTGATGATTGAAATTGAATGGCCGGACGACAAGCCTCGCTCCATGGGATTGTACATGTATCCGGAGAGCAAAAGCGTGCAGCATCGCGACCGCCTTGGTGGCGGTGTTCAGAGCGGAGTCGAGTTTCCGCTTACCGGTAAAATGCAAAAGACTAGGTATATCTTCCACCCGGGATTAAAGAACTATCTTTTCGAGGCACGTACCATGATCGGCAAATTCCCGGCCGCAGTCGCTGCATTCCGAGTATATGAAATCAAGAATAACCGACTTCCTAAGTTGGCGATTAATTGTCCGGAAAATCTGCCGTCGCGCCGTTTTGGATATCGTGATGAAGACGAGACTTTCGATCAGAATTTGGGCTGGGATTACAAGGTGAGAAATGCCCAGGTAATGACAGAGCGTCTTCTTGACTATCTGGATTACACGGGACAGAACGCCTGGCAATATCCGTTCATGCGCTACAACGGTTACAACTTTCTAATGGAAGGAGTTTTGCATACTCTCTATCCATACCGCGCAGACACCTACCGTTACATGGTTGACGCTATGAACCGCCGCGGGAAAACCACGATAGCCGGGATAGACCTTTTCACTCTGCCGGAAATGAAGATGCTGCCGGATCAGACAGAGGAGTGTGTCAAAAAAGGTTGGACGCTGACCAAATACAATGATCCTCCCGTTCAACCGAATCAGTATACGCGGCCGAACCACGCCAATCCTGAAGTCCGAGAGATGATTGCCCGACACGTGAAGGCGACGGCGCAGCGGTTTGACAAAGTCTCCGGTTTTGACGGCATAAACATGACTACCCAAAGTATGGGGTTCTATCCTTCGCTGGATTACGGTTATGACGATTACACTGTTAATCTTTTTTCAAAGGAGAACGGTGTGTCTGTGACTGCGAAAAGCGCAGCTGAACGGTATGCGTTCCTGAGTCAGGAACCGCAACTCGGAGCATGGCTCAAATGGCGTGACAAACAGTCAGTGGAACTTTACCGCCAAATCCGCGCGGCCATCGATGATATCGATCCCAATCTCAAATTATACCTAAATGTATCGGCAGTGCCCGCAGCGGAACTTGCTGCGCTCTACGGGCAAATTAAAGCGATCAAAGGCGTTTATCTTGTTCCGTTGCGCATGTGTACTGAGCATCGGCATCGCCTGCATTGGGGAAAACCCTCCGACGGCTGCAACGACACTCTTTACAATCCTGCCGAAGCTGCAAAGCTGATGAACGGCAAACTCGGATTTATCGACAGCTACCCATCCTATTTTGAGAGCTTCAACGGTTCTCTGAAAAACGATGTTTACGCAAGTTATTTCCAAAATGCCGACGTGAAACCGTTCGGGCGATATTTCCTGAAGGAGCCGGCATTTGCGATTTTCGCAATGGACGCACAGAGGATATTGATTGGTGCGCAGCCGCTGGGGACCTGGGGCCGCGACGCCGAAGTGCGGGAGTTCACAAAAGCCTATTGCGCATTGCCGGCACTGCCTTTTGAAAATGCTCCTGGTGCGCAGGATCCTGTCGCCGTCCGCTACCTGAACACGGACAAAGGCAGCTATGTTTACGCGGTGTCAATGCTGTATGGTGAATGCGAGAGTACGCTGACGCTCTCGTCTAAAGCCCCTATCAAGGATCTTTCCACAGGGGAACTGATTGCTGATGGGAAAATAAAACTCAGGCCTTTTGAGTTGCGTTCTTTTTATTCTGCGGATTCCATCCTGAAAGTTAACGCAGTCAAAACCGTTGTGCCCGGATATGTCGAGGAATTCTATCGGGGACAGATTGAGAAAACACAAAAGGCGATCAGCAGGCTGAAATCGGAGAAAATCGATTGCGGAGATGCAGAATCTGCTCTCGCAGCAATGAGGGAACTGTTGGGGAAAGGTCAATTCGCCGAACTGCATAGGTTAATGTTCTCTCTTGTGGTTAGCGAAGTGATGGATAAGTCCGATAACTTTGAAAACATTTCGAAACAGGCGGCAATGATCCGGAGCGGACACTATGCCGTAAATTGCGGGGCCAGCAGTTTCTATAAGGCTAAAAATGGAACGCTCTTCTTTCCCGACCGTCCGTTCGCTAAGGGCGATTACGGATATGTAGGTGCTTATATGAATGTCGTCCGCAACACCGATGGCATAAAAGCCGACGATCCGGAACTCTTTATGTCTGAAGCGTACTCCATTGATTCCTACAAGTTCAAAGTGACTCCTGGCAAATACAAGGTCCGCCTTTACTGCAAGGCCGGCTACTTGAAGGGATTCAAACCTGATATTTTCATCTTCAACGTCGACATTCAGGGCAAACGGGTGCTGGACAATTTCGATCTGGTCGCAGTATGTGACAATGATTTCACAAAGGTGGCAATCAGGGAGTTCAATGATATCGAAGTTAATAATGATCTTCTTGAAATCAAATTCTCGACTGATGGAAAACATGATCCGTCCGCCAAGCTGGTCAACGCCATCGAGGTGTTACGGGAAAAATGACGAACCTTCGTCATCCTGCGGGATGACTGTAATAATCTAAAGGAGATTTGACAATATGAATTACAGGAAATTGTTATTGAGTCTGGGACTGGGGGGTGCAATGGTGGCGCAGCTTTCCGCAGACGTGAGGATGCCGAAGATTTTCAGCGACAGTATGGTGCTTCAGAGGGAAACCGCGTCACCGGTTTGGGGGTGGGCGGACGATGGCGAAAAGGTGACAGTCGAATTCGCCGGTCAAAAGAAAGAGGCGGTTGCCGATGAAAATGGTAAATGGATGATCAAACTAGACTCGTTGAGCGCCGACAAAAATCCCCGCCAGATTACGGTGAGAGGGAGAAACACTATCACCTTTGAGGATGTTGTTGTCGGCGATGTGTGGATATGCGGTGGACAGTCGAACATGGAATATCCAATAGGCAACTACAAGCCGGAAATTCCACACGTCCGCCTATTTCACATGACCCCGCACAAGGGGCTCACCGAGAAAGATGATTTCGTGGACGGTTCGTGGTCCGCCTGTTCTCCGTACTCGGTCAGCAATCCGCAAAACATTCAGTGTTTTTCCCATGTGGGGTTCTTGTTCGGCAAGGAGCTGCAGGAGAAGACAGGCGTGCCTATCGGACTCATCGACAATTCCAGGGCCGGCACTATCGCGGAAGCATGGACTCGTATGGAGGGCATGGAAGGCAACCCCGACTATAAGTCTGGCATCGAAAAGATGGCGGAATGCAGGAAAGGCTACAACGGGCTTTATGCGGCAGGCAAAGCCAAAGAGGAAAAAGTGTGGAGCGAGATGTTTCCTAAAGGCGATGATTCCAAAGGCTTGAAAGAGGGCTGGCAAAGAAAGGATTTCGATGACTCGGGCTGGGAGACTGTTCGATTTTCAGACAAGTATGAGGAATCCAATCCGCCGTCGCTTGGGCCTGGATGGCTTAGGAAAAAAGTTGTGATTCCTGAGAGTTGGCAGGGAAAGGATGTCGTTTTCAGCCTGGGGCGTATTGCTCAGACCTATGATTTATATATCGATGGAAAACTGGCTGCTTCCACCGGCAATACTGTTTACGGTGCCTGGGCGATGCCATACAGTGGGACGATCCCGGCAGGCATCATCAAGCCTGGGGTCGCGGTCATCGCGGTCTACGCATTGGGTCATTCCTGGAAAGCCAATCCGGTTCCGGACTCGAAGCGGATGGGGGTGCGAGGCGATTTAAATCCGAAAAACCTTATATCTTTGGAGGGAGAATGGAAATTCAAAGAGGAGTCGCCACGGACGGAAGCAGAGGCGGCAAAATTTGCCGAGGAATTGAAAAAGTCGAGCAACTGGGGGGAGCGGAGAGATCTCCCTTCTTATCTTTACAATGTGTTAACCGCTCCACTGGTCCCGTTTGCCATTCGCGGAGTCGTATGGTATCAGGGAGAATCCAATGTCGAGCGGTCTGGCCAATATAGGAGTCTGCTGTCGTCGTTGATTACCGGTTGGCGGAAAGCTTGGGGACAGGGTGATTTCGCATTCCTGATTGTCCAACTGCCCAGTTACGACACGGATCCTGCGCCCGGACCTGGCTGCAAGGGGCCGTGGTATGAGCTGCGCGAGGCTCAGCTTCAAACCCTCGAGCTTCCCAAGACCGCCATGGCTGTCACCATCGACATAGGAGATCCGAAACAGTTGCATCCAAACAACAAGACCGAGGTGGCGCATCGTCTGGCGTTGGCCGCCCTTGGTTCGGTCTATGGGAAGGACATTGTATACTCGGGGCCTATTTACAAGTCAATGAAGATAGCGGGTAACACTGTTCGCCTGTCGTTCAAACATGTCGGTGGCGGATTGATGGCGAAAGACGGAGACCTAATGCAATTTCAAATAGCAGGAGACGACAAGAAATTCGTGCCGGCAAAAGCCGTGATTGATGTAGATACTGTGCTTGTTTCAAACGAGTCTGTCAAGAGCCCAATGGCTGTACGCTATGCCTGGGCTAACAATCCTGCCGGGTGCAACCTTTACAACAAAGACGGATTGCCGGCCTCCCCGTTCCGTACGGACAATTGGTGATGTACGGGTTGTCTGAAGCATTGGCACAGGGAGCATTGTTTAGGAATTCATCCTGTGATTTTCGGGATGAGCAGTAACTTCCTTTTTTTTTCAATTCAACGCTAAGGAATTTCAAAGTTGGAACGCTGGCATCTTTGAATAAAGAATGTAGGATAGGCGTCTCGCCTATCTTATTAATTTTAATAAAGAGTAAGAAACAGGCGAGACGCCTATTCCACATTGTTGGAAAAGAGTTGCGACCATTGGCTGTCTGATTAATAAAAAGAATAGTGAAGTAAATCAACGATAATAAGAGGGATTTATGTCTATCAGACAAAGACATCAAAATGCATTTGAAGGGAATTTGAACGGATACGGACATTTCTCCGAAGAGCCCGCATCCTTTGTCATAGATTCTCCGGATCTTCCGGTCGGATGGGATTACGTGTATCAGAACCGCAAGATGCTCCTGCGCGTGGATCAGCACGGGCCGATATATGCTCAGGCTGACCCGCCCAACGACATAATGCTTTTCCGCCGCGAAGGCTTTCAGCGGGACAGCAGTTGGCTGGTCTGGTTGCGTTCTGATGATTTCAAATGCGGGGCGTTTTCAAATTTCCTGCGTCCAAACATGTCCAATCTCGAATTAGGAATTAAACCTGATATTTTCCGGGTGACATATGCTCCTTCATCGGTTTTGTATGAGGTGGAACTTGAAGGCGTTTCAGTGTGTACCCGTTTTTTTCTGCCTCCGGATTGCTGTGCGGTATGTATGAATGTCACTGTCAGAAACCTTCGGAGAAAATCCGTCAGTCTTTCTGTCATTCCAGTACTCCGCCCATATGTCAATCCCGCCCAGCTTGCGCCATGGGATAAGGCTGAATGGTATCTCAAGACCGCTTTCCTCAACAGGACGAATCCCGGATTTGCCACGCAACTGATGAACATGAACGCCGAACCGCAGAAGCGGCGGACAGTTGTGCTATGGTCTTCTACGGAAAATTTTAATTCAGCGGAAATCAGTCATGAAAAATTTGTAGGGCAGGGCGACTTCAAGAATCCTGAGGCTGTTTTCGGAAAGAACTTGCGCCTGAAGCTTTCAGATGGAAGAGCATGGGGCGAATTTGCGGAACAGAACACTCTTTACGGCTATCCTCCGGTCAATGCTTTGCAATATGCCATATCGCTGCGTCCAAATCAAAGCTGGACTTTACGTCAGGTAATCGGTATTATTCCGCAAGGTGACGGAGGAGCTTTACCTTCAGTATCCGCTGCGGAAAAGCTTTCAGTATTTCTCAAGCAGAAACCTTGTGAAGATGCTGTGCAGAAAACAGCCCGCAGATACGGTAATCTTATGAAAGTTCGTTCCATCGACACCCCTGATGCCGCATTGAACCGCTATGTGAATGAATGGCTGCCGGTGCAGATGGACTGGGTCGCAGCTCTTGACCGCGGCTGGCCGTCCGGCATGAGGGGATCGCGTGACAGTGCAAATGATTTTACAGCAATGGTGCCGCTGGATCCTTGCTGGAGCCAAGATATCATAAACACGCTGATGAGCTGTCAGCGGAGTGACGGCTGGTTCCCGAGGCAGTATTCATCAGCGGGAAGGCTTGGAAAGCATGATCTCCGGGGGCATGTGGATGCGGGTGTGTGGGTGATTGAGCTGCTCTATAATTATCTTTGCGGAACTCGCGATTTCAAGTTGCTGGACGAGACGATTACGTGGTTAGACAAGGATGAAAAAAGTTCTGTCTGGGAACACACTACACGTGCAATGGATTACTTCATTTGCGATGAAAACATCGGGGAACATGGATTGTGCAAGGTAAGGGAAGGGGAATGGCTTGATTCCGTAAACCGTGCGGGCCTGGAAGGCCGTGGAGAAGGCGTAATGATAAGCGGTCAGGTGATAATCGCACTTAGCCAGATGTGCGAGATTGTCCGGCACCTTTTCAAATCAGGCAAGATGTCCAAGAGTAAATCCTCGAACCTGTTGAAACTGTATTCTGGCAAATGCGAAAGTCTTCGCTCTTCCCTGCGGAAGAACGCATACAATAAAGATGGTTATTTCAATGGATTCTTCAATGATGATGGCAAATGGATTTTCTCTGAAATGGATCCGGACGGCGAAAGGCGGGTGTATGGCCCCGCCAATTGGTTTGCTATTGCCTCAGGGGTGGCAATGCCTGATTTGACGGACTCAATTCTTAAAGAAATGGAGTTCCTGCGTTGTCCTGGTGGCGGATTCCGCTTGCTCTATCCACCGATGGGCGCAAATCCGATTGAGTGTGTAGGCCGTGGCGGCACAGGGGATCAGCCGGCCGGACTCTGGGAAAACGGGACCGTGTATAACCAGGGCAGCCACGGTTTTCTGATCCGTGCACTTGCTACGGCGGGTCGCGGGGATATGCTCTACGAAGTGCTTCGCTGCCTCCTTCCATATGACCAGGAAATACATCCTGTTTCTGCGACACTGACACCTCCATACGCTGTCGTCAACTGCTATCTCGAAGTTCCGGGCTTCATGTACAGGGGAGGCCTTCTCTTTCTTACAGGAAGTATTGCATATGGATTGCGGGCAGCATACGAATGGATGTTCGGCATAAGACCGCAATTGGACGGGCTTGTTATTGATCCGTGTGTCCCCACTTCCTTCAGGAAAATTGAGGCGCATTTTCAGCATCTTGGTAAGAAGGTGCGTCTTGTAATAAAAAATCCAGATGCTTCGCAGTGCGGAGTTCGCAAAATGCGGGTCAATGGAATTGAAGTCACATGTAAGCGACACGATCCCTTCAGCGGAAGAGAGCAATTCCTGGCTGACGACAGGATGTTCAAAAATAAGGTTAACGTGATTGAAGTAATTATGTGACGGGTGGAATCTTCTCTCTGATATCTTGCGTAATAGGTTACTGGCCTATTGCCAGCAATCCGTAACCCCGCAGTCTTCTTCCCTTTGCGCACTCTGCGTCTTAATCTCAGCGTACTCTGCGGTATAGGCATTGAATCTTAACCGCAAGGATCGCAAAGTGAAGACGCGAAGTCCGCAAAATTATCAGAAGATTAAGTAAAAGGACTGAGGATATGGAGCAGCAAAGCCGCAACCGATTATGTAACCACGAAACACATCCGCCGTCGCCAAGGCGCTATGGCAGGACAGGTAGAGGGGAAAGAGGAATATTTACCTTCCTCATATGAAAAATTAGAATTTCTCTGCGTCCTCTGTGGTTGGTCTTTTAGGAGACGCAGGCTGTAATTGAGCCATTGCCACGTCTGGTAAAATATTCATGAAAATAATTTATTGGCAATTGACAACGCAATGCTTCTGTGTTATAATTTAAATGTAACGATACATTAAAGAGGCTGTGATTCATGTCCGCCCATAAAAAAAGAAAAGAATCATTGACGCTCCATGATGTGGCGGCGCTGTCCGGATTTTCGGTGTCCGCTGTGTCGAAGGCGCTGCTCGGCGGTGGAGGCAAGACCACCAAGATCCGAGAATCTACTGCGGAAAAAATCAAAGAGGCGGCAATAAGGCTCGGTTACAGGCACAACTCTGCGGCGCGGCAGCTCAAGACTGGCAGAAGCGATATCATCGGCGCTATCATCCATACCAGGGCGGCGTATGTGACCTATGAACTTTTTGCACGGGTGCAGGAAAAACTGGCGGATATGGGATATTGCTTCATGATCGGTCAGTCGGACGGGAGAGTGGAGCAGGTCGAACGTTTCC
The DNA here is from genome assembly GCA_964540865.1 of uncultured Victivallis sp. Taxonomy (GTDB): domain Bacteria; phylum Verrucomicrobiota; class Lentisphaeria; order Victivallales; family GWF2-50-93; genus GWF2-50-93. The sequence goes on along the minus strand of CAZION010000050.1, from coordinate 29,203 downwards.
TTGAAGATTTTCGCTCCCGCAATGTGGATGTCATCGTCACCGCCCTGCATGAGTATCCCGAGAATACCTCGCGCTTCAAAGAAATATATTCAGGTTTCGATAATGTGCTTTATTTTGGCCGTTCGATGTGGAGCGGTACGCACTATGTGGAGCCGGATATTAAGGACGGGATACTGCAGATGATCGACTATCTTTCGGCAAAAAAAGTAAGACGTATCGCATTGGATATCACTAACAAATTCTACCGGACAGAGAAGATGAGAATTGCCGGTTACGCTGAAGGATTACGGAAAAACAAGCTTCCCATGGATGAATCATTAATTCTGGAGTATGGCGACAAAATCGAGTCGGTGCCGCAATTGGCGAAAAAGGTTTTTGAGATAGGAGTTCAGGCTGTGATCACCGGGAATGACCTGAGGGCGCTTTCCCTTATACGAGAATTGCATAAACTTGGCGCGAAAGTTCCCGAAGACATCAGGGTTACAGGTTTCGACAGCATGGAATTCTCCCCACTGGTCATGCCATCACTGACCACAGTAAGTCCGCGCAATGACGCTTTGGCGGATGCGATTGTCGGAATGGTTGAATCATATCTTCGCAATGGCCGCTTTTCCGATAGCATAAAAATCAAGCCTGGACTGGTGATAGGAGAATCTGCATGAAAAACGCAAAATTGGAAATTCCTAGAAGTAAAATATTTCCAACGAGGAGATGTTTTACTCTCGTCGAGCTTTTGGTGGTAATAGCGATCATCGCAATTCTGGCGGCGATGCTGCTGCCTGCCCTGAAAAAGGCGAATGAGATGGCGAAAACAACTGTCTGCATTGGCAATGTGAAGCAGCTAGGCGCCGGGTTCTCTTTCTATATGGACAACTATAATGGGTATTTTCCTACTTTGGATTACGGGGTGGCGCCGGATCCAAGATTCTGGTACTGTTTAATAGATTATGAATTGAACGGAAATGACAAGTCGTTAAAAAATAATAACTTGAGCCTGACTAAGCCAGGCGTATGGATATGTCCGTCAAATCCGACACCCGGCTGGGATTGGGGTAACCTATCTTATGGATATAACGTGGCGCTGGGTAATTTCGGCCGATCCGGAGTGTCTGACTCGGCAAATTATGGCAATCCGGTATTGAAATTGATGATGATCAACAAACCGGAGAAGAAGATTATGCTAGGTGACAGCGATGGCGATCGAGACTGGGATGGGCGTATAACAAGTAACTATTATACTCTGGGAGGGCGACATAGTCAGGGAAATCCGGGCGGGGTTGTCAGTTATATCGACATGCATGTGACCTGGATTACGCAACGGGAAACTTTTAGGCCAGGAGTAACCTGGAATGGAACCCGTTGGAGCGGCGGGTCTTGGGGTTCGGCGGCTACAGATCCTGTCACCCAGATGTGGTCGCATTGGGGAGGCTGGCAGTATTAGTTTGGTTGCGCCCACCTGGTGTGGGCGCTGGTTTATAATAATGAAACTGCCAAGATAAGAACACGCTGAAGTCAAAGATCCCGGGGCCGCAGGAGCTCGGGACCGTGAACACCAACGGCAGTTTCATAAGATTGAGCAGTAAGATGGGGTTTGGATTAAGTTGGAGTTCGGAAGTTGAGTCTTATTGGTGTTCATCACGTAACCGCGTTGAACCGTGACTAGCGTGGCGGCTTTCCTATCTCAGCGAAGGCGGAAGCTTGTCTTGGTTTTCAAGGATACATACCCGAGCGGGGAAGAGCGGGGAAGAGCGGGGAACGCGCAATAAATTACGCTACTACAAACATAAAGAGAATCGGAGAAAGAGAATGAAAAAGGGGATTATCATCATGGCTTTGTTTGCCAGTTTGCTGGCAGGTATGAAAATTTCGGGACAGGAACTCCCAGGAGTGCCTGTATTCGGGGATGATTTCAATGCGACGGGACTTTTCGTCGAGAACTGGGAGGCCTCGAAAGGAGCGAAATGCGAAAACGGTCATGCAATAATTCCTGCCGCCAACAATATCGCCCTTCGAAGAATACCCGATGGCGATTTTGCCTTTACCGCGGAGTTGACAGTGGAGAAACCGGAGGGCAAAGACATTGGTCACTGCGGTGCGATAATCGATGGAATTCATTTCATGATCACTCCCTGCAACAACCCGACTGCCGGCACTGCCTACCGTGTTCCCGGCGAGGAAAGCTCCAGGGGCAACAACATCAAGTCCGTACCGGGTTTTGAATTCGGCAAGCCGTGCAAGATGACGGTCTCACGGGTGAAGCTCGGAGAAGGATTCAAGTACTCATACAAGATCAACGGCACACCTGTGGATTCATTTACTGTTGTGATGCCGGCGAACGGGAAGATTAACTTCTACGGATACAAGACGAATATTGCGATCGACAATTTCCAGCTCTACTCTGTCAAGAGCGACGGGTCGAACAATTTGGCTGTCAACAGTTCTTTCGAATATCTCCAGGAGGGCATGCCGAATTACATGAAGCCCTATCTTGGCGGCAAATACGGCTTCGACGGCAAATGGGAGGATTTCATTAAGGATTTCGCGATTGACACAAATGAGAAAGTTTCCGGTAAACAGTCGGTGAAGATGACTTGCGGGAAGGAATTTCCCAAATCGAACGGGGTGGGAACGCACAACGTGAACATCATGGCGAAGACGCCGGTGACGTTCTCCGTATATCTGAAGGCTTCTGAGGATGATTTCCCGGTAACTCTCGGGATATGGGAGCTCTATCACAAAAACCATACGAAAGGCATAAAGATATCAAAGGAATGGAATCGCTATACGTTTACTGTGGAGAATCCGGAAAGAGCCATAGTCCGTGCGAGCATGACATTCGGCAAGCCGGGAACGGTTTGGGCAGACGATTTGCAGGTGGAGATCGGAAAGGAGGCGACCAAATATATGCCCAGTTCTCTGGACAAGGACAAATACACGGTTGATGCAAAAGAGAAAATAGCCGTCGAAGAAGACATCGTCCTGAAAAAAACCGGGAAATCCCCGGTCATTGACGGTGATATTGAAGACATATGGTTCAAAGATGGGGTGAAGACTGACAAGTTCTTTTTCAAGGGGTCGGAAAAGCCGAAGAACAAAACTGAGGCGTATCTGCTTTGCGACGATGACAACTTATATCTGGCGGTGCGCGCATATGTGCCGGACACATCCAAGATAAAAGGGACAGTAAGCAAACTCGACGACTTGAAGATACACGGTGAAGACTGTATCGAAGTTTTCCTTGATACGACATTCGGTCGGGAGAAATATTATCATCTCACGACTAATGCCGCCGGTTCGAAAACGGATATGGGGATTGGCAGGATATTGGCCTGGGACGGCAAATGGGAGGCGGCAACAAAGATTAATGAAAAAGAGAAATCAATTGATTATGAAATAAAGTTCCCCCTTGAGCTTTTTGCAGGGACTGACATGGCAGGCAAGTGGGGATTGAACATCGGTCGCAACGATACGGACAGCAAAGAGGTTTACTCCCTCACGCATACGAAGGAAATGAACTTTCATGTTCCCTCCATCTTCCCTGCGATCGTGTTTCCTGACGGGATGGTGAACAAATATAAAGTGGGTTTTAAAGAACTTAACCTTGTGTCTGGAAAAGACACGAAGTTAAGCGTGTCCGGAACTATAGGAAACCTGAGCGGGAAAACCCTGGATTCAGAGGTCAGCATAATCTCCGGAACGGCCGGAGAAGTCATAGGCAAAAAGAATGTCAAGATTGAAGCCGGCAACAACAGTATTCTTATTCCGGTGAATGCCGGTCCTGACGTGAAGGCGATAGACGGCACAGTTAAGATAACAGTGGACGGGAAAGAACGTTACACGCAACCGAAACGCATGGGCCTGGCGCGTCAGCTGGAAGTTTACACCCGCTGCAATTACTACATGAACGAAGCTGCTGCCGTGTTAGTAGGCTCGCTCAAGGTTCCGGACGCTGATAAGTTAACCGGCAAGGTTACGGTTGCAGGAAAGACATTCGATGTCAAAATGGAACCTGAATTTGCAGTTGAAATTCCACTGAAGGGGATTGAGAACGGTGAACATCAGATAACTTTGGATGTTTACAAAGGAGCTGAAAAACTTGCGAGCGGGACAGCAAAACTCGTGAAACGCGAGTTCAAAGCCGGTGCAACACAGATAGACCATCAGCGGCGTTGCCTTGTGGTTGACGGCAAACCGTATCTGGCGATTACTCCGTTCTTCGGTGTTGAACGCGGGATAAAAGTCGAAGGACAGGAATCAGTCCTCAAGAATATGCTGAGGCTGCACAAGGAGATGGGGTATAAATGCTTTCTGGTCGGGGCTGTCGATGACGCTCCGGTTCCACAGCAGACTCAGATGTTTATCGATCTTTGCGCGAAGGAGGGGATCAAGATAATCTACTGGCCGTTCCAGTCCTGGAACAACAGGGCGAAGATAAACCCGGAGCAGCGTTTCCAGACTGTAAAGGCCGACAATATAATAGGATGGATGGTCATTGACGAACCTGAGCTCTATGCGAAATCAGAAGAAGTCGAGGTGTTCATGGATGCGCATAAGAAGGCATGCCCCTATACTCCCGTGTTCATGAACAACACGCTCATAGGAATCCCGGGACGATATGCGGGACTCAAGACCGACATCCTGATGCTTGACGATTATCTCACCAACAGGGAAAACAGGAAAGTCTTGGAAATGGTAAACGCGACATACATGATGATGGAGGCCGGCAAGGAGGAGCGGAAGCCGGTCTTCTATTTCCTGGCAGGCGAGAATCTGCACAACCATTACCGCGAATGCACCTATGCCGAACAGGTTGCTGAAACTTACGGTGTAATAATAGCCGGGGCAACCGGAGTCTCCTACTTCTGCTCTCTGCCGGTATATCCCGAGGACTACAGAGCGTCAGTGGAAGTTAACAGGGAGCTCCTGTCACTTGAAGACGTGATATTCTCATTGGAAAAGACATCTGCGGCAACGGTGTCAAATTCCGCTGTGAAATCCATGACCAGGAAATTAGGTGACAAGATTAACGTGATCACGCTGAATTCCGACAATGATTCTTCAGCCGATGTGGATATCACTCTTCCTGCCGAGTTCAAATATGCTGGAAATGCGGAAGTGAAATTCGAAAACAGAAAAGTCGATATTAAAAACGGAAAAATATCCGACAAGTTCAAGCCTCTTGAAAGGCATGTGTATGTCGTGGATATTCAAAAATGATGAAAATATGTAGAAATTTTTTCCTGGTACAGGAAAAAATAAAAAAGGATAAATGAAATCAGATGAAACATGTTAAAGTCGGGGGTATGAGTGAATCCGGATACGCCTTGGAAACAGTGAAACGCATCCAGTCTGAAAAACTGGGAAACTATACTGTCCTTTTCGCAGGGCCGTGGTCTCTGGAGAAAGTGAAGCAGTTTGCCGATTTCTGCAAGAAACACAAAGTATATTTTGTCATGGACGAAATGTGGAACCGCCTCACTGGAGTTAAGACGGACGGATATGAAAATTGCGGTGTGGATGAACTGCGGAAAACCCTTGGAGACGCCGGGGAATTTTTTGAAGGCACGCTTTTCATGTGTGAATATGGGGGCCTTACCCTTTACTGGCCCGAGAGCACAGTCAAGGGATCCCCAAACATTATTCCCGGTACGACTTGTGCGGCGAAAGCAAAAAAACACTTTGTGGAGAAACTGCGTGAACTGATTGGCGCTGCGTCCGGAAGCGTGACCGGCCCGCTGGTCTGCATCGAGGCGTCAGGAACTGCAAGATATCTTTTCGAGGCCGGAATAGACCGCGTTGATCTCGAAGTGACTTATGACAGGTTCACCGAAATATATTTCTCGGCTACAAAAGGCGCGTGTCTTGCCTATGACAAAAAATGTTTTGGAACCGATATGGCGATGGTCTGGTACGGTGGGAATGAACACAATGAACTCTGGCGCCAGCGCTGGAAAACATCACTTTATCACGCCTTCATCCGCGGCGCGGATCCTATTTACGCGGAACACGGTCTGATGGACTACAAGGCGCTCGGGAAGAAATTAGATACTGATTCTGCTGAAGTTAAAATGTTTCGGAAAGAACTTGCGGATTTTGCGGACTTCGCAAAAAAACATCCGCGCCCTTCAGGTTTCCCAATTGCGAAAATCGCAGTCATATACGGTAATCTTGACAGTTTTGCAATGGGTGAAAAAGACGTTTGGGGTCAGCGTGGTGCGGACGGAATTAGATCCGGAAGCGCTGAGGATTCATGGGAACTTTTCGACTCATTCTATAGGAAGCAACCATGGGAGTTCCGGTATGCTGTCGGAGACCATGACTATTCTGGAAATCCGCCTTTTGGGCAGGTTGATGTCATTCCTGCTGATTGCCCGTTATCCCTTATGCGGAAATATGACTGCCTGATATTCCTGGGGTGGAACACGATGACTCCGGAAATCTATGCGAACCTGATGGATTATGTTAAACAGGGCGGACATCTTCTTGCGACTCTCGCACACCTTGATACCCGAACCGACAGGAATGCAGCGGTGTCAGTTATTAACAATGGTGATATCAGAGAGCTGTTTGGCGTTAGTGTGGAGACCGGAAATGATTTTAATGATCAAGGGGTCAAATTCCTAAGACCCCCGAGTGTCGGGAATTATCATTTCCCGTTATGGTCGGCTCTATGTGATCCCAAATATGATGACGGCGGTTTTCCTGTTGGCAAGATTGCCGTTCGCACTGCGGAAATAATTGCCGGAGCATCTGACCGTTTTGGAGACAGCGTGGAGAACATTGAACGGAAACCTCTCATGACAGCCAACCGCTGCGGAAAGGGAATGGCTTTTCTTGTCAACTCAACCGAATTCCCCGGATACAGGAATCTGCGTCGCTTCTACACGGATCTGCTTTATCATTTTAGTTCAGCCTTCCAGAAAGACATTCTTGTGGAAGCTGGTGACACAGTCCGTTTTGCCGTCTATCCTGAAAATGACATGAACGTGATATATTTGTTGAATACTGATTCCGGCCGGGTTCAACAGGCGCTGATTTCGGTCGGTGCGAATAAGAACATTCCTGTTATGATAAGGGCAGGGGAGATGCGGGCAGTATATTGTACGGAAAGATGCCTTGTCATTCCCGGCAAAACGGATTCGCGCATAACTGGGATAAGAATTGAACATGGGAAACCGGTTCTATCAAAATATGGGGATGAATATGAACTTGAAGGCATTACCTGCTTTGTTGATGGAAATGAGTGTAAGAAATAGGCGCTGAACCGGAAAGACTAAAGAATAATTGAAAGAAAAACTATGAACCAATATTTTTGCGACCCGAACGATTTTGAGGGAATGTCAGACAGTGAAAGAATACAAAAGGCTGTTGACAATGCAGCCAAGACAGGGAGAAACAAGGTTGTAGTTCCAGGTTATAACACGAAAAGAAACTCAAATAAATGGATTATTGACAATACAATACTTTTGCCATCGGACATGACAGTCGTTTTGGATAACTGTCATCTCCGAATGGCAGATGATGTGATGTGCCAGATGTTCTGCAACAAAAACGCATACACAGATATCGGGAACACGCAGGAAGGCGAGCAAAAGAATATTATTATAAAAGGCGTAGGAAACGCTGTTTTGGACGGGGGGAAAGAAAACGCCCTTAACGAGTTCACCTCCCAAAAGAACGGCAATCCGTGTGTTACACAAAATCTGACCGTATACCTCCACAATGTGTCAAATTTTGAAATAGATAATTTGAAAATTAAAAATCAGCGCTGGTGGGCAATGGAATTCATGTTTGCAAGGGGAGGTCGAATTGCAAATATCAATTTTGAATTGGAAAAGCAATATATCAATAGCTATGGAACATGGCGGAATCAGGACGGGATCGATCTTCGTGTCGGATGCAGCAATATCATTATTGAGAACATAAGCGGTGAAACCGGAGACGATACTATTGCGCTGACAGCACTTACAATGGATAACGGACATGAATCAAAGCAGCTTGTCGATGGCAGGGATACCGATATCCACGATGTGATAATACAAAATGTACGTGCGTTTTCCCATATGTGTGCGATTATCAGACTGCTCAATCAGCAGGGAAATAAAGTTTATAACATTGTAATGAATAATATTATTGACATAAGCCGTCCGAAAATGGATTCCAAGGTGCAAATGGCAATAAGAATAGGCGAAAATGGATATTATGATGGTATAGACACAAAAAAAGTAAAGCACGGCGAAACATTCAATATTTCAATAAATAATCTGTTTACGCGGGCGATTACGGCAATACACGCGGAGGCAACTGTTAAAAACCTCCATGTAAGCAATGTGTACGTGAATTTCGACGGACATCATGTGTTCACATGCGGAGGTTTCGAATTGCACGACCACATATTCATGTATATTCCGGAACGTTGGGAGGAGCAGCAAAAGAAGATTTTGCATGACAAAGGTCCCAATTCCGGAATAATAGCAGAAAACGTAACTATTGAAAATGTCTATTACACGGCGCAAAGCGGGATAGGGAATTATGATCCCGCGCTTTTCATGTTTAATGCGGTCGATGCCAGAAACATTAAGATTAAAAATATACATTGTGACAGGAAAGTAAATGTCGTCAAGTTAATTAACACAAAAGAAGCTGCGGACATTGTTTGCGAAAATATTCATTTCTAGCGTGTCCGGCTGCGGTAGCTGCCGCTTTTTTCCGTCACGAGCATCTTGCCGTTATTCCGCTTTTGCTAAGATACTTCCTAAATTCGCTTTAATATTCATAGAATTTTCTTAATTTAAAAGACTGAGTACTTGACAAATCATGAAACGTTATATATAATATTATGAAGACATGCGGAACAGATAGGTGTTTTTGATATAATCTAACGAAAGTCGCTGTATGAAGAATAAGATCACGATAAATGATGTTGCGGAAAGGGCCGGTGTCTGCATTGGGACTGTTTCCCGCACAATAAACGGCTACAAGGTTGCTCAAGACCTGAAAGACAAGGTCAATAAGGCAATATTGGAGATGGACTACTCTCCAAATGCCTTTGCCCAGGGAATTCGCAGTGAGAGGAAAAATAATATCGGCATAATAGTCATAGACGAGATGGAGCACGACGATCCGTGGCTATCTAAAATCCTCTTGAGTATTATTAAAAGTGCTTCAAACGCAAAATATCGCACAATGCTTAAGTTCTGGAAGAAGGGGGAGCCTCTTCCCGATATACTCAAGTTTGTCGATTTGTGTATCCTGATAGGCCATTATCCGAAGTCTTTCTACAAAATCATCGAAAGCCAGTATAAAACCCCCCTTATTGGAATAGCGGAGGATATGTCATACGAACCGGGTTGTGTTGTCAATATAGACTTCTACAACGGGATGAAGAAAGCTGTGGAATATCTTGCTGCCAATGGGCACAGGGAAATAGCCCTTGTCATCGGAGATCTGGCAATTCCAAATTTGAAGGACAGATATAATGGGTATTTTGATACCATAGTTGAATTTGGCTGTCTGCAAAACGACCATATGGTAAAAAATATCCACGGAGTATACAATCCTATAGACGGATATCACGCAACTATTGAATTATTGAAGCAGACTCCTGCTCCTACTGCAATAATTTATCACAGTGACTACATGGCCATCGGTGGAATGGAGGCGATCAAGGGAAAAGGGCTTAAGATACCAGATGACGTAAGCATAATCGGTTTTGACGACACAAAATGGGGGCAGATATCGTTTCCCATGTTGACAACTGTTGCGCCGGATTACAATGAATTGGCCGAAACCTTGATTGGAAATGCAAAAATGCTGATAGACAAATCTAAAATCAGGAAGCCAATAAATATTGAGATGAAATTGATTAAGAGGGATACGGTCTCCAGAGCACGGAGAAATGGGTAAATTTCCCAGAAAGGTAAATCTTGAAAACTGAAGCAATATTTAAAAAGGGTACAAACGTCAAGGTTGGGGCTGCTGTGAGCTTGCCTGAGGCTTATCGTTTCATTGATTTGGAACTTGGCAATTATCTGTACTTTTGCGGCAACTTCACTGCAACAGATATGAAACAGCTTGCTGTGCTCTGTCGTGAGCGCCGGGTATACTTCTCACTGCCGGAAGCGATCCTCAGATTTGTATTGAAGGAACATGAGTTTCACCGTGAGATTCGTCCTTCCGACTTGCGTGCCATCGAAGAGGCTGGCGGTGAATTCTTTCTTGGCAGTGCCAGTATCTGCGAACCGAGCGGACTCGTATATTTCCCAGAAGAATATCTGACGCGCTGGCTTCCGCCGACCCAGAACATGAGCTCATCGTGGGCGCTTCCGCAGGCAATGGACATGAAAGAGGCGGAGCAATTCTATCGCGAACACGTTGAACAGGGCATTGCGCTCGAACGCAAGATCGGCCGTTCCAAGCCGTTTTTGATCGAAGCCGGTTTTCTAGCTCGCTATCCACTCGCTGCCGGTTTCGAACGTGTGGACTTGGAACTTTTTCCAGGTGTACCGGAACCTATGTTTGCTGCGGTTCGCGGAGCCACACGTGCTTATGGCAGTTCCGGTTTTGGCGCTGATGTGGCCATGGGCTGGTACGGCGGTGCAAAAGTAGACGAACTGTGGTTCAACCGACTCAAGACCGGACTGTACATGTCTTTCATGCACGGTGCCGACCCGATTTACTCCGAAAGCGGACATTTCGATAATACTGGTCTGGGAAACAACTATGACTTCGACAGTGCGGTATGCCGGAGACATCGGGAGATTCTGAAAGAGTTTTATGAGTTTTCAAAGGGGCATTTGCGACCGGCAATCGGTCCGATTACAAAGGTGGGGATTGTGTATGGTCGCCATGACGGTTATCCCGGCCCATCCTGGATCAACAACCGGCAGGTCTGGGGACAGCATCAGGGAAGGCAATGGCATTATTGTGAACCGGAAGCCGGGTGGGATTTGCTTGAGCTTTTCCACAAGTCCCAGGAATGGTCTTCTCCGACATTGATCGGAGATGCGGATTTTTCAGCTAATCCACCATCTGGAGTATATGACCTCGTGCCGATCGAAGCACCATTAGAAGTTCTATCAACATATTCCTGCCTGATCTTCCTTGGCTGGAACACCATGACTGATGCGGATTATGGAAAACTGAAATGTTACGTGCAAGCTGGCGGACACCTGTTGATGACTGCTGCCCATCTCGGTGTCCAGACCCGTCGAGAGGAACCGCTGCAGCTGTTCAATGATGGCGATGTGGCGGATTTGTTTGGTGTCAAATTGAAGCGTCAGGAAGGCGAAGTGTTGGCCGGTGGTGTTAAGTTCGTAGCGGATTCTGAAATACCGACATTCCAACTCCCCAACTGGAGTATAGCCTGTGACCCCAAGTTTGTCAGCGGTGAAATTCCAAGTGTGCGCGTGGAACTGATTACGGCTCGGGCTCTAGCCCGTCACAGCACCGCATTCAACTGGCAAAAGGAACCGGAAACCGGGAACCCTCTCCTCTTGGAAAACCGGTGCGGTAAAGGCATTGCATGGCTGCTCGCTACGGCCTGCTATCCGGGGCATTCTGCGGTCAAGCCTCTTTACGGCGAAATTTTCCGTTCTGCCATGCGTTCCGAGCAGGGAACGATCAAGGTGGCATCAACTGACAAAATACGATATGCGGTATACGGGGAAGACAGCCGCTACAGGGTTTATGTGCTTAATACGGATGCCACGTTCCCTCTTTCGGCAGACGTATATGCGAACTCCGCAATCCCTGTTCGGCTTGAGATTTCGCCTGCAACCATGCGCTGGGCGGATGTCTCGGATGGGAAAATAATACCAAATTAATAGAGCTGATTTCAAAATGCAGGAAAATGTTGCAATGGCAATGTCTTCCGTTGGAGTTCAAACTTTAGTTTGTTCTTGGTATTCAATAAAATACGCAAGCTAAAGCTTGAACTCCAACTTAAGAAATCAGTTCAAATGAGGCAATTGCCTCAATATGTTGCTTATAAATTTAACTAATTTGAAGGGGAAATTTTTATGGGAAAAAGCTTTAGCTATATGATTTTTATCGCGGGGATCTTCGTCTGCATGTCGGCCGTACTGGCGCAGGACAGGAACAAAGTCAACATATTCGGCGACGGTTATGACAATGCGGCTTTCCTGGCCGAAAACTACAAGCTTGTTCCTTTGGATGCATGGCGGGCAGAAGACGGATGCCTGGTGGCGAGACCATCCGGAGTCGCCTCTGCGGTTTTGAAAAAGGAGATTCCTGCGGAGTGCGAGGTGGAGGTTGAGATAACGCCTTTGGAAGTGAAACATAATTTTGCGGGAATAATTTTCCAAGGCATAAACTTCCTTATACGTCCCGACGGGTACTGGTGTCCCTACCGGGTTGAGGGTATTGAAAAATCGCTTGGCGCCATGGTCAAGGCCGACATCAAGGCAAATCAGAAATATCATTTCAGGATTGCATGCAGGAAGACCAGCGAAGCCAAGATGTTCTCCTGGTTTGTAAATGATGTGAAGATTGCGGAGTTCATAGAGGCCGGAAAAATTCAGGGCGGATCAGGTTTTTCGTTGTTTGCAAATAAGATGCCGGTCGCATACGACAATCTGTGCATCTCCCGCCTAGTTGAGGGAAAGGTTCCGCGGAATCTCCTGGGCAACAGTTCCTTTGAACGTTTACAGGACGATTATCCCCTTGGCTGGAAGTTGGGAGATCCTACCTCAATGCTGAATTATACTGACACGATTGACAAATTCTGGCAGTCCTGGGGAATTGAGCAGGACAAGGTCAATGTCCGGTCCGGCAAGCGTTCACTCCGTCTGCAGGCCGACGGTAACTCGGGCAGCCCCGGCGTACAGTCGCACCAGGCGGGAATCAGTATCGGCCGCCCGGTAACATGCAGCATCTATGTCAAGTCCGACACCGACAATCTCCCGGTTATAATGAACCTGTGGGAGACATATGGGAAAGCACACAGCAAGGAATTCAAGGTTGGCAAAGAATGGACACGCTGTCAGATGGTGGTGCCAAGTCCGGCGATGAACAGTATCCGAATCGGGATGACACTAAAAGCTAAAGGCACAATCTGGCTGGACGATGCACAGATCGAACTTGGTGAGACTGCAACCGAATACGAGCTGAGCGCTCTGGATTCCGGCGTCGCCACTGCCGCTGAGGAACCTGTAGTTTTTTCCGAAAAACTCCATATGCTGCGGTTCAAGACAAGTCCTGTGATTGACGGGAAGATCGAAGACGCCTGGCGGGAGATGGCAAGAACCGATCAATTTTTAATCCGGGGAAAGACCGTACCCGAATACAAGACCGAGGCGTTCATTGGTTACGACGACGACAACCTCTACCTCGCGTTTCGCTGCCACAGTGGCGACCTGACCAAACTTCGGGCCACAGGCAAGGATGGAGGCGCCATCTGGGCTGATGACTGCATCGAGATATTCATTGATTCCGCCCTGAGCCGATCCAGGTATCTCCACCTTGGACTGAATTGCGCTGGCACCAAAGCGGCGTTCGATGGCAACAAGCAGGTGCGAACAGACTTATGGGAAGTAAAAACCTCACAGAACGCTCCCGAAAAATGCTGGGAGGCTGAAGTCAAACTGCCGCTGAGCATGCTGGGGTTGACAAAGACCACCGGAGACGAATGGGGCATCAACCTTTGCCGTAACGAGACTTCGAAAAGTGAACAGAGCTGTACTGCGTTGACTCCGCGAGTCAATTTTCACGATGTAACCTACTATGGAAGCATTGTCTGGCCGACTGGAATGCTGGACAAGTTCGCCATTGATGTTGCCGACCTGTCGCTCTTGGAAGCGGCAGACACCGACAATCTTGTCATCAGCGGAGTCTTGCGCTGCAGAACCGGGGCAGACAGAAACCCGAGTATCCAGTTATTCTCTAACAATCGCCCGATGACGGAAATGAAATCGCTGGCGATGGGCAATGACCATACTGCGGCCTTCTCATTGGCTTGCGAGCCAGGACTGGCCAAGAAGGACGCCGTCTTGAACGGGAACGTTTTATCCGGCAAAGGGGAGCCGCTTAAAATATTCGAAGAGATGGTGAAGATGGAAAAACGCATCGACACTTATACTCAGCGGAACTATTATATGAACGAAGAAAACGCCGTTCTTGTGGTCCGTCTCGCTATGCCTCTGCAGTCAGGAATGGTTGGAACGGTGAGCGTCATAGATAAGGACAAGAAGGTACTGTGGACCGGGAATATTCCTGCGCTTAGACGCAGTATGCGGATTGATGTTCCGATTAAGGGGTTGCCGGTCGGAACCTATGACGTTCAACTTGACATCAAGAACAACGGCAAATCTCTGGCGACGGCGAATTCCCCGTTGCTGAAACTGGCCTACGAAAAGAACGGCACGCAGATCGATCGCGAGAGGCGTTGCCTAATCGTGGATGGCAAGCCATTCCTGGTCATTGCACCCCTAATCCATCTGTTTACGCACCCAACAGAGTATATACGCAAAGTGGCACGCCACTGGGCTGCGTCCGGATTTAAAACCGTCATGGTCGTCAAGAATTCCAGCTATCCGGACTTCAAGAGAACTTTTGACGACACGTTGGCCGTCTGTGAGGAGAACGGACTCAAGACCATCCTTTGGCCTGGATACAATTATCAGGGAGATGCCAGGGCCGAATGCGAACGCGTTATGGCGCCGTTCAGGAACGCTCCGTCGCTGATAGCTTGGCTACCGGTTGACGAGCCGGAGCTGTCTTCAACGCCAGTTGCGGACAAAGTTATCGCCTGCATCCAGGAGTGTCGCCGCATGGATCCGTATCACCCCTCATACATGAACAATTCCGTCCTGGGCATTCCCAGCCGATATGCCGATCTGACGACCGATATCCTGTCTATCGACTATTATGTTACAAAACTGGATGGCGACCACAAAGTGGCCGACGTTCTTTCGCAGGTTGCCGTCATGACTAAGGCCGGAGAGAAAGAACAGAAACCAGCATGGATGTTCCTGTCAGGAAATAATCTGCACAATCATTACCGTGAACCGTCGGTTGGGGAACAGGTGGCGCAGAGCTACGGAACCATTATCACAGGCTGTTCCGGCATGTATTATTTTATGGGACAGCCGTCATGCAAACTGCATTGGGAAGCTCTCAAGCAGATCAACCAGGAGCTCCTCAGTCTGAACGATGTGATTTTCTCCCTTGAGGACGCACCGGCGGTTGCAATAAATTCCAGTTCCGTAATTTCCATGACACGCAGATTGGGTGACAGCTTATATGTCATCAGTGTCAATGTGGAGGATAGACCGATTGATACAGCAGTTATGATTCCAGACAGCCTGAAAACAAAAGGGGCCGCAGAGGTGCTTTTCGAGGGACGGTCGGTAGATGTCAAAGACGGCAGATTCAATGACAGGTATGCCCCGCATCAGCGACATGTGTATAAGATTAGTCTTTAAAAATTCGAAACTCGAATATCGAAATTCGAAACACAGGTAAATAATTTAAAATGGACGGAATTATGGAAATTGAAAAGTCCGAAAATCCAAGAAGTAAAAATTTTTACAGAAAATTTTTTACAATGGTCGAGCTCCTGGTCGTGATAGCAATCATAGCGATATTGGCGGCGATGTTGCTGCCTGCTCTCTACAAGGCGAAGGAGGAGGCCAAGAAGACAGCGTGCATGGGCAATCTGAAACAGATAGGCCTAGCCACGTTGCTGTATGTGGATGATTACAGAAGCCTCCAAGTTTTCGCGGCGACACAGTATAACTGGTATTCTGTTGTTGATCATTACTTAACCAAGAAAGGCGGAAGCGTGTGGAATTGCCCCGACGAACCTTACACTAAAACGGCCGGTACGCCGGGGTATATGTTCAACTATGGCAACCTGTCTTACGGCATAAATGAATGCCTTTCCGGCGCAAGGTTTGAACAGATTCGACGCCCCGGTGAAGTGATCATGGAAGCCGATTCTGACGGAAACGGGTATATGGATTGCTTGGTGAAAGGGGTTGGCCAGTATGTTGGCTCTAGTGTCTGGCCGCCCGGTGACCGGCATAGCAATGGGTGCAACATTGTTTTTACGGACGGGCATTCAGAGTGGCGGAAGCGTGCTGCTATATTCTGCTACCAGAATATTAGCGGGGGCTCATGGGCAAATGCTACACCGGTTCCGTCGCAGGAACTGAAAAGGTTATGGGGCTACCAATATTGGCAATGAGAATTTTGAGAAATAAGAATAAGGATGGTATGTATGCACAGGAAAAATAAAGTTTTATTTTTGATCGCCGCAGTTATTTTCTGCAGTGTCATCACTCTCTGCACTATCAATGCCGAAGTGAGCATCGCCAACATTTTCCGCAATAACGGGGTCATTCAACATGGCAGGCCGGTTCCGGTCTGGGGTCTTGGCGATCCTGGGGAAAAAGTTAAAATTACGCTAAATGGTATCACAGGATGCAAACTCAGCCAAAGTCATGAAGCGATTGCCGACAAATTCGGGAAATGGGTTGTCACCATCGATCCACTGAAGGCCGGGGATAAATTCCATCTTTCCGTCCAGGGAAAGGATTCCAAGGATATAAGTGGCAACATGCAGGCCGGCGATGTCTGGTTTTACGCCGGTTATTATCGCTTCAGGTACAAGCGGCTAATTCCTCAAATTACCGATAAAGCGTGGAAAGAGGAGAACAATGATCTTTTCCCTCTACTGAGGATATATGGTACATCAGAAAAAAATCCGGTTCCGCAACGCCGGGAAAACGGAAGATGGAATGTGCCTGACGCAGATAATGTTTTTGGATTCAATCCCGGAATTGCCAATCATTTTGCCATTGAGCTTTGCCGTGATAAAAAAATTCCGGTCGGGATCGTGCATGCCGCTTCCTTTCAAGAGCATTGGGTTGACGAATACCTTGCGGCGGAGGATTTTGTTGAAGATCCGGCGCTGGGAAAGAGCGAAGAAGCGAAAAAATTGGCGTATCGTGTCGGCGGAACCGATGAGTGCAGGAAAATGAACGCTGAACGTATAGCCTACATGGAAAAATACCTTGAGGAATCAGTCAAAAGGAATGCTGAAAATAAGACCGTTCTGAATCCGGATTTTCCCCAATACCCGAAATGGGCGGAAACAAAAATCTCGCTTTTGTACAATGGTGCAGTTTACCCGATGCTGCCGTTAGCCGTGAAGGGAGTTATCTATAACGATCCAAATGGGCAAAATCCTTTTGACGCCCAAAACCATGGGGCAAAACTGGAATTGCTCGTCAAGTCCTTCCGTAAATGGTTTAATGATTCCGAACTTCCGGTTGTCATCGTCCAGTGCCAGGCACGCAGCGATCAGAATACAATCCGCTTCAATACCCGATTTGCAGCAATGCAAAAACTCGCACAAGATGATAAAAATGTTGAAATCGCAGTCACCAACGATATTGAAGTTTTTGACAAGCCTGACGAATTGTTTTTGAAAACTATTCCGGCAACAGGCCAGCGTGTTTATTCGCTGGTGGAAAGAAAAGTTTACGGCAACAAGTCAGTAAAAAGCGAAACTCCGCAAATCACTGGATTTACCATTGAAAACGGCAAAATCATAATAACTTTTTCGACACCTTTGCAGACCCTTGACGGACTTGCTCCAGACGGTTTTGCAATTAAAGCGAAAGGACAAAACATGTTCCGGCCAGCAAATGCCGAAATAAAGGGCAATGCCATCATTTTATCCGCACCAGGAATGGATGCTCCAGAACATGTCAACTACTGTTACGTCAATGCTGCAATCAAGAAGTCGCCCAATGTTATCGGAGAGAACAAGATGCCGGTACCAGCATTTTCCACGGAACTTCTGACCCAAAATGGAGATAAATGACCATGAAAACCTTTTTGCTGTATATTTTCCCTTTCACCTTTGCCGCTGCTGTTTGCGCCGATGTTCAAATGGCCGAATTGTTTAATTCGCACATGGTTCTGCAACGTGATGCAAAAGTTCCGGTCTGGGGAACGGCCGATCCTGGAGAGAAGATCACGGTGACTTTTAACGGCCAAAACGTCTCCACAGTGGCGGATCCCGAAAACCAATGGGAGGTACAACTCTTCCCTATGAAGCACGGCGGACCGTTTACTCTCACTGTGCAGGGAAACAACAAAATCGTCCTTGATGATGTTTTAGTCGGCGATGTTTGGATCGTAAGCGGCCAATCCAACACGCCGTGGGGATCCGGAACCAAGGAATTACTTCCTTCTGCAACTGAGATTATGGCAAAAACAACGACCGTAAGGCATGGTAAACTACAATACCTCAACAAGACGAATGAGTATCCTGACAGAAGAATGAATGGTCGTGTGGTATGGAGCTGTGGAGATCCCAAGAACTCGTTTGCCCTGCCGGTGTTTTTCCTTTACCCGATCAATCTGGCAACCGGCATTCCGCAGGGATTTGTTTTGACGGCCATGGCTGGAACCACGATTGAACCGTGGATATCAATGAAAGGTTATGATTCTGTGGAAGGATTGGATCCATTCAAGGAAAAATTGAAAATCCTCCGTCCCGGAACAGCCGAATACAAAAAACATTCTGAAAAACAATTCGCTTATATTAGACAATGGCAGGAACAGGCGAAAGAAAACGATAAAGCAAATATGCCGGTTCCAGCGCTCGAAATACCACCCAGGGTTCATGCCACGCAGCAGAACCGTTATCCGACATGTCTTTACAACGGTTGTATCGCGCCACTGGTGCCGATGGCGATAAAAGGTTTTTTCTGGTATCAGGGCGAAAGCAACGTCGGAGATAAAGAATATCAGAAAAAACTAGTTGCTTTCACCAATGGCATCCGTGAAGATTTCCGCAATCCCGATTTGAATTTTTTCATTGTCGAACCGTGTCCTTGCAAAAACTACGGTACGGACAATGCGAAATTAGCTGAACTTTGGGAGCAACAGCAGGCTTTTGCCGATTCCGACGGCGGTAAAAGCTATGTTACGGTGACAGGCGATATCGGTGATGTCAACGACTTGCATCCGGGCGGCCGCTCCAAAGAATATATTGCCAGCCGCCTTTCCAATCTGGCGCTGAAACATCTCTACGGCAAAAACGAGTTGAAAGCCGACTTTCCGCGCTGTGAAAAATTTGTTCCTGAAGCCGATAAATTGGTGTTGACTTTTAAATATGCGGAAAAATTCCACTCTTCCGACGGCAAGGACATCTGCCATTTTGAAATTGCAGGCTCCGATGGTAAATACTATCCGGCAAAGGCGGAGATATTCGGCAATCAAATCATTTTAAGCTCGGACAAGGTGGCAAATCCACATGACGCCCGTTACTGTTGGAGCAATGTGGCAGTTCCGAACCTGTACAACGAGGTAAATCTGCCCCCGATAAGCTTCCGGACTTCAAAAAAAGTAACTGGCTCTGATTAAATAAAACAAGCATAAATCAACAGTGGAAGATATAGTTCCAGCATCTTTTTCCTAAAACCGATACGGAGCAAAAGGAAAGATAAATATATGGAATCAGCAGTGAAACTCAGAATAATAAACATTGCGCCGCTTTTCGCGGCGCACAAAGCTGAAATCAGTTGCGACCTTTTGCAACTTCAAAGGGAATGCGGCGTTACCGATGTCGCCTTCATGCTGCCGCTAGTGCCGGAGGAGCCAAATCCTACGATGGCCAAGCCGGAGCGGCTCCGCGACCTTTTCCTTGAAATGAGGAGCCCTTTATTAAACTCCGGCCTTCGGGTTGGGATACTAATACAGAGCACTTTGGGGCATGGTACATTTAGTAGTGCAAGGTTTACTCGCATCGTCAATGCTAAAGGAATGACGACATCTTCGATGTGCCCGCTGGATTCCGATTTGCAGGATTATATCGGTAAGGCCGTTGCAACAGTTGCTGCGACCAAGCCGGATTTTCTGATTTTAGACGATGATTTTCGCCTTGCGAACTCCGGTGCTCCAGGCTGTTTCTGCAAGCTCCACATGACAGCTCTCGAAGAGGTCACAGGACGCAAGTTCGACCGTGAAAGCCTTCTGGATGCACTTGATGCTGGGATGCCAGAGACTGATCAGCTCAAGCGGATGTGGGAGAAAGTTAGGCTTGAAAGCCTTTTAGTTCTTGCTCGAAAAATCAGAGTAGGAATAGACTCCGCCAACACCGGGCTGCCCTGTGGTTACGGCATCTGCGATGCCGGAGGCATGGAGCTCCAGTTCGCACATGCGATTGAAGCGGCTATTTCCGGAGGGAACCCGCAGTTCGTACGCGTCAACAATGCATGGTATCAGGGCAACGACGGCAAGGGGCTTCTTTCACGCCTCTACTGGTCTTCCGCACAGATGGAAACCATGAAAGACATGCCGGAAATACTTGCCGAGTCCGATACCTATCCACATAATCGCTACTGTACACCGGCCAAAGCTCTCGATGCGCAGATAGTCTTCTCTCTAGCCATCGGATGTACCGGCCTCAAGCTTTGGATAACGAGGTTATTCGGATTTGAACCGGAGAGCGGAGCAGCCTATCGTCAGATGCTCAAGAGGAAGATCGGTGCCTACCGCGAACTTCGCAGACTGGTCGGTCAGGTCAAATGGAATGGTCCGACAGTTCCGCTCTGTTATGAAATTGCCGGAATTCCGGCGGCAGGAAGTCCCGAAAGGAATGAGAATTGGAGTTGCGCGGTACTGGGACACATGGGCATTCCCTGTCGCATCGGCTACAATTCGGAGAGCTCCGTTTTCATGCTGGCTGGCACCGAGACAGAAAGATTTTCCGAAGATGAGTTGAAGAAGTTCCTCTCGAAAAGTGTTCTCCTTGACGGTGCTGCCGCTGCAAACTTATGCAGGAGGGGGCTTTCTGATTTTATAGGATTGTCGGCCGAGTCCACGAAAAATTGGAGGGCCAATGTCGAAACAGTCAACGGCGATGCCATAAACGGCAAAGCTTGCAACAGGGAGATAGTAATCTCTGCACTGATTTCAGGAGAGGCGTTCCGGCTCGTGCCGCTTGCCGGAACAAATGTCAGAATACTTTCCAGGGTTGCCTACATTCCCTTCTATCTGAGTCCTGATAAAATGGATATGGGGCCTGGACTTGTACTGTTCGGGAACAGTCTTGGAGGGCGTGTTGCGACATTCGCGTCGGTTCTGGGGTTCACTCCATTCATGAATGAGACGCGGCGTGAACAGCTTTTCAGCGTCCTTGGCTGGCTGAACCGAAAACCTCTGCCGCTAGTTGTCGATTCCGATGTCGATGTCTTTGCCATGCACGGTGCAATTGCCTCCGGTGCCGGTGGCGGTGAACTGCTGGTCATGTTCAATCTTAACATGGATTCCCTTGATTGCCTGACATTGCGTTTGGGGGGGGCTGAGCCGTCTGAAATTCTAATGCTGAAATACGACGGGACGTGGGGAAGTTGTGTATGGCGCAAAGCCGAGGGTTCAAGCGTAGTCATAGAAACACGAGTTGATAGCGTAGCCCCAATCATACTTAAAATAATGCGGGATATCATCCCGAAAGATTAACGATTATTAATAAAAAGCCCTTCGAATCTAGGCTCGAGCAGTTCCGCAAGATTGCCCGGCCAGCTTCCCCGGGCATATGCCCCTATGACTTTTGAGGCGTGACTGTGCATTCTGGTCGCCAGTTTTCCGCCGTTAAAGTATTTCTCGTACAGATGGATATCCTCGGGCTTGATCCAATTGCTGTATTTGAGGTAAGCCTTCCTGTTTTCCGGATCAGAGTAGAAACGGTGGCAGACAATCGGCTGGAAGCCCTCATAATGGACGGTCTGTGAAACTTTCAATTCGTGTGCAACAAGATTGTCATGGAATGTTTGGTTGGAGCAGAAATTGAGGCAGCCGCTGTTGAGAAGCCCGTAAAGTTTTCTGCCGTTTGCATCGGCCCAACCGCGGAGTTCCTCAAGCCGGTTGAAGTCTCTGTTGAATTCCCTCTGGACATAGAAACCGTCAAAACTGTCCTTGAGGTATGTCATGCCTTCGATAGTGCCTATCCTCATGTTTATGGATGCCCGCACTTCTATAGATGGGAAATTTCTTTTGATCACGAAAGCAACGAACGGAGAAGCTGTAGTAACTGCGTCTGGAAACCCGCATATCCCGGAGATGTTTTTTATCAATCCTGAAATATCTTCCGCGAATTTATTTGAAACTGCTCCGCCTCCGTAACAATTTCCATTTATAAGAAGACAGAGCCTGATTCCTTTTTCCCGAAAGATATTAAGATCATGTTCCAGGCAGTGCTGCGCTTCATCCGACATGGACATCCTGCCGGACGGGCAGTTTTTCCATGAGAAATATACTTCCTTTACACGGTCGGAATACCTGAGTACCGTTTCAGTGAATTTGGCATCGGGGAAAACCGGATATCCTGCGCAGAAAATCATTTTTAACTGCCTTCAGTTACTTCTGCATGTATGGACTTTCAATTTTATTTTCAATCCGCCATGGCTTTTCAGTCCTGAACTGGCTATTAAACTTCTTCCTCAGCACCCCCGTTTTCTCAAGATGTATATAGCACTCCCGTTGACAGGACTTGCCGCATATGCAGGCACTGTAATTGAAGCCAACCCCGCCGTAACAGGCGGCGGCAATGGATTTAACTCGTGCCGCTTCTTTAGGGGAAAGCATCTTCTCCCCGCAAGCTGTTTTTTCGCCGTCCGGCAATTCATGAAATGCGGAAGGCGGCAGGAATGGATTTGTCGCTGAATGAGCGCCGGCATAATATGCCGCGCACTGCCATTCATCGAGTTTAAAATGCTCGACAGGGATTCCGCCCCATTTCTTATGCAGCGACTCTCGCAGAAGCGCATGCCCCGGACAACTCGCAACGCATTTTCCGCATTTGTCACATATTCTTCCTGCAAATATTGGATCGGGTTCAAGCTCCGCATCAGTAAGAATAAAAGCGAAACGCTGAAACGGCCCGAATTCAGGAGTAAGAATAAAACCACCCATTCCCATTTCACCAAGTCCGCACAGATAAGCAGCCTGATTGAAATCCATCACGACATCAGGCGCGGGTTTACCGGCGCCTACGGATTCCGCTTTTATTTTAAAGGTCTGCTCCATTTCGGGATTTGTTCCCCTGTCGGACGCAGGTCGCCTGTCGTTCTCGGCCATCTGCGGCACGCCTTCAAAACCATTGTCTTCTATGAAACAGACAAGCCGCCTTAGCACCCTCGGTGCATGACGCATATCGATGTGGACTGTTCCCATCGCAGGAAGCTGGTAAAACTGCGTTCCTGATTCGACCCCTCTGAAACTTCCTCTCAATACCCTGAAACCAAGACCTATGACCGACTTTGCCGAAGGTGCGATGAAGCGGGGATCTTTTTCTGGAGATGTATCTGCGAAACGGTTTATCGGAGCAATTCCCACAATATCCGCGCCGAATTCAATGGCTTTTTTCTTGATGACTTCACTTGTAGGCATTTCAGTCCTCCTGTGTCTTGTTTTTATTATTTAGGTTCAGACTCCATGCTTTTGCAGTTCTGAATGTATTCTCAAATTTATTTCCCAACCTGTTCTTCCGTTCCATACTGTTGAGACACGCCCGCTGACAGCCTCCGCATTTGGGCGGGTTGTACCCGTAAAGAGCGCCCGGATAAGATTTGGCCAGAAGCTTCTGGATCTCGTTGAATTCAACAGGATCTATATGCTTTTCACCTAGTATTATCTTATCTCCACCCTCCATTCCAGCGAATATATCAGGGTCAATGAATGGATTGGATTTCTTGTTGGCGCCCTGATAGTAGGCAAAACAGTCCCATTCATGGAGCTTCCCCCATTCCACATCTTTTCCAGCGAGTTTGACCTTCACTGTTTCGTTGCGGTCTATGCATTTGCCAGGACAGGCAACGGCACAAGCCATGCACTTGTCACATAATGGTTCACCTTCATATAGGGGATCAGGTTCAAGTTCCGCATCGGTGAATATGAATGCCTGTCTGGTCATCGGCCCGAACTGAGGGGTGAGAAACATTTTGCTATAACCTATCTCTCCAAGTCCGCACAGATAGGCGGCAATCCTGAACTGGAATATTATGTCCGGACCAGGATACCCCTCTTTCGCCGGATGCGAATAGCCACAGACTCTCTTGTATTCCTCTGGAGAAGCTTTGAACCCGGGCTGCCCGTCCATATCGGAAACGGGGCCTCTGCCCCCGGTATTCCTGAAGACAGCGGCCTCGAAGCCATAGTCTTCTATGAACTTGCCGGTTTCATAAATCACCTCCGGCGCAAAATCCTCGTTTATGGCCGCATAACCCAGGGACGGATACTGGTAAAACTGTGTCCCTTCTTCAATTCCCCTTATATAGCCTCTCGGTATCCTGAAAATGAATCCTATCATGCTTTTTGCGGCGGGATAAATATATCGGGCGTCCATTTCCTTTGGGGCTCCTTCAAAACGCGCCATGGGAGCAATCCCGACGGCATCTGCGCCGCACTCCATTGCGTAATCCTTTATCATTTCAGATGTAATCATAGAAAATCCCCGTTGTTGATTGATTCAGTTATTTTTACGGCTCCATCATTCAAAAGACTGATTCTAGGCTTGACGCAGATTTTACCGGAATCCATAAAATAGGAGGGAAATGACTGTCCAATAGATGCCATGCACCGCCCTGCCTGGTCAAAAACAGGGACAGCCATGGCGGATACACCTTCCGAAGCCTCGTCACGGCATACGGCGAACCCGTCCGCCCTGGCTCTTGCAAGCTCTTTTACAAGCAGAGACGCAGAACAAATTGTTTTATCGGTAAATTTCTGCATCTTCTCTGTGCGCAGGTACTTCTCAAGAACTTTTTCATCAAGATAAGCCAGAAGTACCTTTCCCGTAGCCGAACAATGCGCCTTGTTTTCCCAGCCCTTACCTGCGGAAACAGTAACCGCGCCGCTTCCCTCGACCAAGGCAACACAGAAAAGCCTCAAGCTGTCTAAGACCCCTAGAAAGGAAAGATCCCCGGTAACAACGGACAGCTCTTTAAGAATAGGCAGGGCCGACTCCCTAAAATTGGCCCATCTGTCAGATACAGTCCCTATTTCAAAACAACGGCTTCCCAGTATATAACGCCGTTCCGTGTCCTGGGCAAGATATCCGCGTTGGTAAAGGGTTCTAAGCAGATTGCTGGCGGTATTGACATTGAGACCAATCCCCTCCGCCACATCAACTGATCTTACCGGATCCCTTCTTGAAGCTATATGTTCAAGTATATCGAGAGCCCTTTCAACAGACTGGATCAAAGGTTTTTTTAATAAATGATTCATATATTATGCCATATTATTGTATTATATACTATATTGAGGTATTTAAAAGTCAACAATATTAATGCAGTTAAATAGTAAAAGATGAGAAATGGCGAAAGCGCAGCGAAATATTTTGTTATCAGGGAAATACTGCCGGAGGCTCATGGACATGGGGTGTACCAGCCCCATCGCTGGAAATACAAATTCTGTGGGGATACACCAACTGATCAATGGTGTTGCCTGGCCGGCCTCACTAAAGTTGTTGAGCGTATCCATAAACACCTGCATGGGAAGGTTGTTTGGATGCGTCCGGGTGAAATAACTGAACGTTATCATATTGCTGGCGGATGGGACTTTTTGGACGGCATGAGTGGGGAATGATAAAGTGGTAGGCTAGACGCAATGATGCTAAAGTAATGTATTGGAATTTCAAAGTTGCGAGTAGCTTGCGACATCCTTGGCGCAAAAGGCGAATTCGTTTCTTGCGCTCGGAGAACGCAAACTACTTAAAGTTGCGGTCATCGGCCGCCTAACTTAACGTACAGGAATTTCAAAATGGATCGCTGGCATCCTGCCGGCTCTTAAGAGCCACCAAGATGGTGGCGTTCCTTAAAGAAGTTGCGGCCTCCTGGCCGCCTACTTTAACGTTAAGGAATTTCAAAGTTGCAAGTAGCTTGCGCTCTCCGAGCGCAAAAGGCGAATTTGTTTATTGCGTTCGTAGAACGCAAACTGCTAAGTTGCGGCCATCGGCCGCCTAGCTTAATCGTACAAAATAATAGGAAATCCAATCATGAGTAAACTGCCGGAACATTTTACGAAGTTAGTCGGGACTCTGGGAATAGACAGCAAGGATCTTGAAAGATTGAAAAGACAGTGCGCCGAAATGAAAAAACTCGGTTACTGCGGGGTTTATTTCAACAACATATTTTTCACTGTCGAAGAAGTTGACTTCAAGTGTCATGAAGGCGATATCCTTTTCCGAGAGGATAAATGCCTCATCGTGCGCCGTTCGGAAGATGAGCTCCTGAAGATAAAAAACATTCTGAAGGAAAACGATCTCCCAATTCCGTCCTCCCATTTCCTCAATATGCTTCCCGAACCCGGAATGCCGGTTGAGTCGATTTTTGAAACCCATCGGAAGATACTGGATATGGCGCACTTCATGGGCATAAGGAGACTGACAACGCATATCGGCGGCATCGCCGTTCCGCGGGCTGCATTGGCGAAAAAGAGACCTACCCCGGCAGAGCTGTTGGAGAAAAAGGATGTAAGTTACTATGAGTATGCTGAGCTTGTAAGAAAATCTTACGGTAAGAATAAAATCCTTCCCGACAGTACGATAGCGTATAGGCACTTGTGCGGAGAAGCTGAAAAGCTTGGGATTACCCTAACGATTGAGACCGCATGTGGGGAATTGTACGAGCTCAACACAAAGCCTGAGCTGATTATAGATTTCATCAGGGAAGTCGGAGCCTCAAATCTAGGCATCTGCATTGATTCCGGGCATTGTCATTTGAACGGGCTCGATCTTCCAGAGGTTATTCGCAAGTGCGGTTCTTTCTTTCTGGAAACCCACTTCCATGATAATTTTGGAATACACGACGAACATAACCCGGTGGGTATTGGCACAATCAACTGGATTGAGGTCATCAAGGCAATGTCCAACGCCTCCTATCCCGGTGTCATCACTTTCGAACAGGGCAACTACCAGGCCAATGCCCAGAATTGGAGGCTTTTTCTGGAAGTGGTCGAACGTAATTTGGCAGAAAAAACAAAGAGACAGCCCTTGCGGGCTTAACTACCAACGAATATAAATTTAGAGGGACAAATTCATGCACGATATGACAAATCCAGAGACTATGACAATTATTTTCAAGTTGCTGCTTGCCGGATTCCTTGGAGGGATAATCGGATTTGAGCGAGACATGCATGGAAGGGCGGCAGGATTGAGGACCAACCTCCTCGTCAGCATGGGCTCGGCACTGTTTATGATTATCTCTGAAATTGTAGCCGCGCGTGCAATGGGTTCGTCGATAGGCAGATTTGCCGATCCCGGACGAATAGCCGCCCAAATCATAGCCGGAATCGGCTTTATAGGTGCTGGAGCCATAATCAAGGAAGGATTCAGTGTGAGGGGGCTTACCACGGCTGCATGTCTCTGGCTTGTCGCAGGAATCGGCATGGCTGTAGGGGCGGGGCTTTTCATGCTCGGTATCTATTCCACATTGATTGCGATTGTCTGTCTCGTAGTACTTAAGAATCTTGACAAGTTCTACCCGCGTGATTCATACAGGACGCTTGTCATTGAAATTCCGAATGAAACTGAATTAGGCGATGTGGTCAAGCCGATTAAGAAGTTCGGTGAAATGAAGATACTTTATTTTGACTTTGACCGTAATTACGATACGGGCGTGACAACTATAAAATTCACGCTCCGCCTTTTCCATAAGGGTATAACAGACAAGCTGTCACATTCAATAATCCAGGCTTTCCTTGCCGCAGACATTTCGGTGAAACGGATCAAGTGGGATCATAATCATTGAAGAAAGGAATATGAAATTTCGGTTTGCCGTGTAGAGTATAACAGCGGCGGATGACATAGGACATGGACTTAACCGGACTTCGGCGATTTTCTTCATGGCCTGAAAGATAAAGTGGGGGGATGGTGAAAATGAACGGCTGTTCATACAGGCACAGGTTGATAAGCTTCAGGCAATCGAGGGTTAATGACTTCACCCTGATCGAGCTCCTGGTTGTAATAGCAATCATTGCCATACTTGCGGGGATGCTTCTTCCGGCTCTGAAGGGGGCGAGGGACAAGGCGAAAGACTCGTTGTGCGGGAGCAATCTGAAACAGCTGGGTTCCATGACTGTAATGTACTGTTTTGATTTTGAAGACGTGGTTCCTTTCCTTTATAAAGGCGACGCAGGCGCACTTTACCAGCAGTATGGCGCTTTGGGGCGCTGGTATGTCCTCTTGGCCAGGGGCGGGTTCATCAATAAAGCGGACTTAAGCCCGTATGAAGTTGATTTCACGAGTCAATCAGTAATCCATTGTCCGTCCGAAACCTTCATACTTTCCACAGATACGACAAGCATGAGATACAGTCACTATCAGGGGCCTATGGATATAGCCAACAACGTGAATATGACATCAAACATACGGAGCACGTTGTTGAGAAAGATAGTCAACCCCTCTCAAAAGGTGTGGCTTATGGATTCGAAGCCGAATGTGTCATGGATAAATCCGCTGACAAATGAAACTGCCGATCCTTACTTCCCAACCGCGCACAGGTGCTATCAGTCATATCTCAGGCACAACAGGGCGGCCTTGCATCTGTTATTTGACGGACATTGCGAATCAAGGAGCTATTTAACAATGCAGGAGAGCTGGGTTCCGTACCGGCAGTATGAACTTCCGTAAGCGGGTGTTGTATTTAATTCCTGTTAGTGACGATTAGTGAGAATTAGTGGTTAAATTTTTTTGGTATTTAAAGTTGCGGCGCCTTGGCCGCCCAATTAAACGTATAGGAATTTCAAAGAGATGTATGCAGGGCATTTAATTTTCGGACTTCATCTTCTGCGAATTGCGAAATTCGCACTTGGAGTGCGGCAATTCATTGCCGCCTTTAATGACGGAATTTATTCCGTTCCATCCAAGTGCCGTGAAATAAATTTCACGAAACAAGGCGGTAATGAATTACCGCACTCCAAGGAGCGTTGTCACGCTCGTAAATCAAAAATCCATTCCAACATTTTAGAACTCAAGTCTTCTGTCTTTTGCAGCCAATTCGAAGTTGGAAGTTTCCGCCGCGGCGGATTCAGTGTTCGATATTCAAGTTTTCAAAAGTTGCGGCCCTTGGCCGCCTAATTCAACGTTAAGGAATTTCAAAGTGATAACAATATAAGAAAAATATTTTTAACCACTAATCTGCACTTATCATACACTAACAATAAATAT
>CAZION010000049.1:0-39451 GCA_964540865.1 uncultured Victivallis sp. | reverse complement strand
AAAAGTACGCTCAATGGTTCAAAACACTCCCCATAATTCAACACTCTACATAATGGCGATTATGGAGAGCTCTCCATAAAAGGCAATTCATTGCCACTCATTCTTAAGGGAACTCGGAAAAATTCGCATAAGGCGCATTGTCGCGTGACCCCGAATGATTACCTAATGACCTTATGAAGATAAACAGACTAAACTGTAAGAGCAGGTTTGAAATTCTCTTCCATTTGAAATAGATTCACTCCCAATGTCCCAACAAGCATGTCATATAGCATAGGAGGAATTATGCGTGTTTTTCGGTTTGCCTTTCTTAGCTTTATTTCACTTCTTTTCCCACTCCACGCCTTCGGATTGACGTTCTGGGTCGATCCGGCAGGCAATGATGCCAATCCCGGCACCGTCAAATTGCCATTCGCAACACTGGAACGTGCAAAGACGGCTGTAAGGACAGCCCTGGCGTCAGGATCCAGGGGAGTGATCATCGTAAATGTCCATGGCGGGACCTACCGTCTGGACAGCACTCTCGAATTCGGGCCTCAGGACTGCGCCATTGGCGCCAAAATCTATTATCGCGCGGTCAAAGGGGAAGTTCCGGTAGTGACTGGTGCGATTCCTGTGACCGGATGGGCAAAGGTCGCAGACCGCCTGTACGTATCCGATCTCAGCGCTGTAGCGCCGAAAGCGACACGCCAGCTCTACGTGAACGATGTCCGTGCAACGCGGGCCAGGACACCGGATTATCCTGCCAGTTTCAGGCCCCAGTTCCAGCTTGTCGCCGGGGAATGGACAACACCTGGAATCGAGTTCATACATAATCCGATATTGAATCCGACGATCCCGGATCCTCTAACATGGGGGCACAAGGACAAGATAGAGGCGCTGATCATCACGCAATGGAAGATGTCCATCTGCAGGATAAATTCGACTCATCGCGGCGACGCCTCCACCCCTGACATTATCAAGATGCAAGAGCCGGGATGGAGCAACGCCAATATGTTCAGGGACATGAATACTGGAGAGCCTTCGATCTGGAGTTTCTGGCAGGTGACCCGTTTCGAGAACGCACTGGAGTTCCTTGATTCACCCGGAGAATGGTACTTCGATGAAACCGCCCATCTGCTGTATTACATGCCGCTATGGGGCGAGGATATCGATACCGCCACCGTTGAAATGCCCCAGCTCGAAAAATTGATCGATATTACAGGTACGGCCGGCAATCCGGTCAGCAACATTGTCTTCCAGGGATTCACATTCAGGGGAGCCGGATGGACAGAACCGTGCAGTGACGACGGATACGTGGCCGATCAGAGCGGATTCCGACTTGCCGGAGCACAGCAACCGACCTATTTCGGACATTCGGAGAATGTCACCCGCACCCCGGGAAACATCTCGCTTGCATACGCCTCGAAAATAGAATTCAGGGGAAACACCTTCGAACAGCTCGGGGCGGTTGCCATTGATCTTGTCACAGGCTGCGTCCAGAACACAATCGACAGGAACATCTTCCGCGACATCTCTTCGGCCGCAGTTCAAATCGGCGGAGTGTCGGCGAATGATGCACGTCCCTTGAATAAAGCTTCCATTTGCCGTAGCAACATTGTCTCCAATAACTATATATACCACACCGGCCAGGACTATTTCGATTCAGCCGCCATATACGTCGGTTTCACGCAGAAAACGCAGATCACACATAACACTATCATCGATGTTCCCTGGTCCGGGATCGCGATAGGCTGGGGCTGGGGGCTGATGGACGAAGGCAGCTTTCCGGGAGCGCCTGGATCGTTCATAGGACAGTGGGGGATGTACGACACTCCGACCATATCCTCAAACAATAAGATCGCATACAACAAGATCACGGGATTCCTCAACGTCCTATGGGACGGCGGTGCCATCTACACCAACGGGCAGCAGGGGCCGACATTGTCAACAGGCACCGTCATTTCCGGAAATGTCGCATACGGGAAGCGCCTCCTTGCAGGTGGCAACATCTTCTACACGGACGCCGGATCCAGATATCTGAATCTGCGCTACAACGTATCATACGACAATCCCATGGGGATCACGTATTTCGGACCTCCCCCAAATCCGCTTGATCCACTCCCGTATCCCGACGTCTCAATCCTCAACGGTATCCCTTATGGCGGTGACATAGGCGGCTGCGGAACATACGGAGACATCCGATATATTGGCAACTACTGGTCTTCCTATCCGCCTTTCTTCTCAATAAGCCCATACGTTGATCGCAACGGCATCACATATCCGGTAGACATGGAATATATTGGCAACCACATAATCACCGGTGTGCAAAATGTTCCAAGAATATATCTGCGGATGGCTGGAAGTCCTCTTTTCAAATAAGATGGATGGCCTTTAGGATCATTCCTGCCCGCTTATATAATTCATCTAACAGCCATAAGATATTTTCTTTTTTCGTGTGGTTTGTGGTAAAAAAACTGTGTGTAGGGCAATTCTAGATGAGAGTGCCTCTAAGAAGCCGCGCTCATCGAGCGCTGGCCTACCAAAGCACAGTGCTTGTGTTGCAGAAATCGCAGGAATAGCGTTAATACGGGACAGTGCCAGATTTATGTAAGTGTTCCCGACAGTCTCTAAAAAGTGGCGGAGAGGGAGGGAATCGTCCGTGCTTTCCGCGTTTAATGCCTTCAAGTCGAGCATATTAGCCTCATTATTTACAATATAATGCGTATCTGCTAAAATGCGAATAATAACGTATTTTGACGAAAAAGATGCCGGGATGTACCAAGGTTTGACCGCAGGCTTTCAGTTGCGTTTGAAGTTCTTTAAATGGTACTTTTTCAGTACCTCTGAAATGGCATCTTTGATGTCCTTGCGGTAGCTATCAGGCAATGAATCATGTATCTGCCCAAGTTCAATGGCTTCCTTCGAAAGGTTCAATCCGGGGATGTTGGGAACCGTGAGAGAATCAAGTTTTGCAAATTCAGGCAGCTTGCACAATCCCCTGAAATTATGCTCTTCAACCCAGCCCTCCTTCTTCACGAGAAGCCTTCCGATCGTCGACTGGTCGACTCCAGTCTCCGAGGAAATCCTCTTGTTCGTCTTCAGCCTGGACTTGACCTTCTCGAGGGTCATCCTGAGCTCTTCTGTCCAGTGG
Organism: uncultured Victivallis sp.; assembly: GCA_964540865.1. Classification (GTDB taxonomy): domain Bacteria; phylum Verrucomicrobiota; class Lentisphaeria; order Victivallales; family GWF2-50-93; genus GWF2-50-93. The sequence goes on along the minus strand of CAZION010000049.1, from coordinate 36,321 downwards.
ATTGGATTTGTCTTAGTCAATGCTTGATACTCCGTTTTTCACAAGTGTCTGCCAATTATCCTACACCTGAACCCATAAAAAGCCAATGCGGATTAAAACGAATAATGCCTAATTATAAAATAATATCATGCAATGCTTGCATAATTAGCGATAAAAATTATTTTTTAAGCTCATTTTGTGGATTTCATCAAATGAAATTATCGGGGGAAAGTGAAGACGGTTGAAAATATAGACATGAAGCCCATATGGGCCAGATGCAAGCAGATAACCTGTTTATTCGGGATCGGTAAGGATCAGCTCCAGCTCTGGCGCGAACAGGGGGTCGTCAAGGTCGCTATGACAAGCGGCCGCAACGTCGTCTACCGTACTGCTGACTTCGATAGGGCGATCAATCAAATAGCCGAAGGAAGGTCTCCAAGCCAGTATGAAAAATAATTTTTTTACGCGCACGCAAAAAGAACAACAAGAACAGCTATTAATACTTCTCTTAACTCTTACACTTAACTCTTATCTCTTAGGGAAGTCGCAAGACGTTGCAAATAAGCATGATGTAAAAATGGCTTACGCTGGTTTGTTAGGATTTTGCGCTGGAATGTTAGGATTTTACGCCACTTTGTTAGGATTTTACGCTGAAATGTTAGGATTTTACGCATAAATGTTAACTTTTGAGGCCGAAACCAAGAAACGTGAAATAATTTTGTCCAACGCCTTTGCTACGGCAAGGTGGGACATGGGAGTCAATGAAATGAGGCTGTTTTTCCTGTTTTTGACAAAGATCTCAGACAACAACACCCGAGCCGAGATCAGTGCCTGGGAGTTTGCATCCGAGTGGGGCATCCCGCTTGAAAACGCATACGTCGAATTCAAACGTACCGCCCGGACATTACTCACACGCAAGATCGAGCTTGAGACAGACAAGGGATGGATGGGATTTACAATCCTCCGGAAGGCTAGCGCTGAAAGATACACAGGACGTTTCGAACTTGTCCTCAATGACGAAATCAAGGGGTTGTTCACGCAGCAAAAAACGAACTTTTTCAAGGTGCTGCTCTCGAATCTCAGGATGTTCAACACGTTCTCAGGAGTTAGGCTATATCTTCTTGCGAAATCCGCATATCCGTGCGAGACCGTTGAGCATGATGTCAGGAAATTCCAGATGATAGTTGGACGCAGCTCCAAGCGCAGATGTGATCTGGTAAGACGTGTCATCAATCCGGAAATCCAGAAGATTGCAAAGACCGATCTGAATGTTCAACTCGTAAAGTCGAGGCCATCGACAATCCGCCTCAAGATTTCCAGGAACGACTATGCGTCACGGCTTGTGAATGATTTTGGATTCAAGCGCAACGAAGCCTACGAGCTTCTGCGTCAAATCAGGCACAGGACCGATTATGACAAATACGTCGAGGACTGCCTCAGCTACTGCAAGGACAATCTGAAAAAACATGTCATCAAGCACAACGTGAAGGCCTACGTCACGAAATTCATTCTCAACGACTACCGTCCGGTGAACCCGAAGAATCTCCGTGAGAAAATAAACCATGAGAAGCAGAAGGACGAAGAGGAAAAGAAGAAGGAGAAAGACGAAAAAAACAAGCAGGAGGAGGAAAAGGTTGAGCGTAGGCGGGAAGCGTTTAGGAAGGGAGCCGATACGGAATGTATGCATAGGATTTTGAAATCCATTTCCGAAAACGAAGGGGAATTCAATCCGGTCTTCCGTGAATTGACACGAAGCGAATTGAAGAAAAATCCTGAGGACATAAGCGAGCTTCCGTTCTGGCTGTCGGAGACAGTGATTGACAAATGGGAAAATGAAGATTCTGCGAATCTCGCAGATGCAGAATGAAAAATGGAGGTGTGAATGATAAATGAATTCAAGTTCATGAGAATCAGATTGCTGCTCTTACTTCTACTTTTTGCGAACTTCGCAATTGCGAGTTTCGCAGAGGAAACGTTTTTGGATGAAGAACCCGCCGAGAATATAGGAGAACCCAAGGGCGAAACTGAATTTACGAACGAACTCAGGGAACTTGAAGAGAATTCAGGCGAGGATGTGAATATGTCTATTGATGCCTCTGCTTTCCGGGAGCATGACTCGAAATGTGTTGATGATAGCAGAGAAAGCAGGATGGATCAGCTTGAGGTCGAGAGTTTGAAAAAGGAAGACGGATGTTCTGTAACAAGTCTCAAGAAAGACTGTTTCAAACTCCGTGTTACTTGCTTCGTCAACCAGCGAATGATCGAAGAGATTACGAGGCTGATCAGGGAGAAGGAGGATTATCTTTTTAACAGGGTGATCCCTCCGATTAGTTTGAACGTAGGAACACGCTTTGAGCTTGGGATGTTCGAGGCCGACACAGGAACGAGTTCATCAAGCAAGTATCCACCGATAGCAGCCTCCTTGTCTATTCCCCTATACCAGCCCGACAAGTACAGCCTGACACAGGCTAGGAAGCAATTGTTCCTGGATAAGATGTTCAACAATCTCCGTGATCTTGAATATCTCCAGAGGAATATCGAGATGCTCAGGGAAAAGCGAATGGTCATCCTGAAGGTCATTGAAACAACTGGTCCATCAAAGATCGACACCTATTACCGGACCGAACAGGAGATTTTGAAGTCCATATCTGAAATCAACCGAATCATCAGATTCCTTGAGGCAACCTTGGGCATAGACATTCTGGAGCTTTACACAAATTTCAAGATGTGAAGGGATTTTTGCGAATTTCGCAGATTCTGCGAAGACGGCAGGCAAAACGAGAGGGGATGTAATGCCAGGGCTTCCGTCTGCGAAGTTCGCATATTTTTCAAAAAGGAAAAGAAAACGAATAGCCGGCAGGATGTCCGCCGTCGCAGGGAAGCTATGGCGGGACAGGCCAGCGCTCCATAGGGGAAATGCCGATAAAATCAGAAAACAAAAGGAAGTATCCGTCGAACTGGGGAGAGATTGCGCTTGAGAAGAAGAAATCTGTCAACTGGCAATGCGAGAACTGCGGAAAGCAGTGCAGAAGACCTGATGAGCCTTTTGAAAGCCATAAGGATACTTTGACGGTTTCGCTCCTTGACCGCAATCCGGAGAACTGTTCGCCGGAAAATCTAAAAGCGTGGTGTGCGCCATGCCATTTGAAGATTGATGCCGAGGAAAATTCGAAAAGATCCGTTGAATCACGGGAAAGAAACAGGATTGAAAGGACTTTTGAAGGGGAAATCATCGGGCGTGACAAAGTCATAAAGGAACAGCTTTATCCACGCATAAAAGAAGGGAAGCCCTTTCTTATCGAAGGTCAGGCTGGAATTGGGAAGACTGTCCTTTTGAAATGGTGTTTTGAGAACTGCACGGATAAGGAGAAGTCATATTTCTCGTGCAACTGGCGATATCAGCAGTGTATAAAGGAAATAGGCGTGGCGATAGAGATTCCCGGAGCGGATAAGATGTCGGTGTTGACGCTTGAGAAGGCAATTATTTCTTCGGGGAAGAAAACGGCGCTTTTCATTGATAACATTGAGAACATCAAGCCGCAGATGCTGAATTTTCTAAACAGCATATCAGGCTGGAAAATGTATTTCGCTGGGAAAAATGGAAAAATCAGGGAGGAACTGAAACCTATCATATGGGGCGTGAAAAGGATAGCGATAAGGAATCTGTCTCTGGAGGATTCGGAGAAAGTTGCGAAACTCGCAATTTCCTCGACAGGTTCCGTAATTGATTTCAGGTCAGTCGTTGACTCCGGGAAAGGTGTTCCAGGGAGAATCTGGGCGATGTGCCGGGGTGAAGTCGTGGATGATGACGAAAAGGTACTCGGTGAAGAGATGGACATTTTTCCGGTTCTTGCGGTCTTCATCATCGGATTCATGATTTGTCTGCGATACATGGGCAAGGCATCGGGATCAGGCGATTTGTACCTGATTGGCGGGATTGGGATGGGGATAGCGATCATTATTAGGTTTTTTGCGGTCAAATAAATTTTAACCATCCGTTTACGCCAAAGGCTACGCCGTGACAAGCGAAGCATCCTCCTTCGCAGAGAAGCTACGGAGGACAGGCACGACATATAAGAAGATGGAAAGTTGTCTTATGAGCGAAGAAGAGATAAAAGAGCAGTTTCAAGCTTTGAATGATGAGCTGACCGGAATACGGGAGGCTCTGGGCTTTTTCTTTGGAAGCAGATATGAAGAGAAGATTGCTCCGTCAAAGAAGATACTTGAGAGGATTGTCAATGAGATGAAGATTGAGCCGTATCTTGCAGCTTATTATTATCTGGGATGGATCCGGAACGGGATAACACCGCTGGAAAAGCAGTTTGTGCTGGTGGCAAGTCTTGAACTTGAAGAAGAGAGAGCGGTCGATAGTCGCCGGTCTTCGGTCGTCGGTGAGGAAGTTGAATTTATAGCTGACGACTGTCAACTGAAAACTAACGACAGTATTTATCCAGGAGGAAAAATACCATGATGGCTCCAACACATGCAGCGTTTGGGTATGCGGTAGCGAAGGCTGTCGGGGCGGATGGTTTTGAGACCGCCTTGTTCGTTATTGGTTCGATCATGCCGGACATAGATCATCCACAGTCATTCATTGGGAAAGTGCTTTATCCCATAAGCAATCCGATTTACCGGTACTTCGGACACAGGAAGCTGATACATTCGATTATGCTCTGGGTGCCTGTGATTTTCATTTCCTTTCTTGTCTGGACGCCGGGGATATGGTTTGGGATCGGAGCGATAACACATTGCCTGATGGACTGCCTGAACATCACCGGCGTTCAGCTTTTCACTCCTTTGAGTAATAAGGTCATAGTTTTACTGAACAGAAATCTGCGGATCCCTGTTGCTTCAAGAAACGAGTTCATATTGCTGTGTGTCTTGATGGTTTGTGGCTATCTGGCATACGAGATGGACAGGAAAGGGGGGATAAAGCATTTTGTCGGATATATGACCGGAAGCTATAAGATTGCCGAACAGTATTACAAGGAAGCCGAAGACAAGATTTGTTATCTGGAGGGTTTCCTCAGATACCCAAACGGAACAATCGTCAAGGACAAATACCTGATAATCGGGACTGAAGGTCAAGGGCTTGCGATTTGGGATCACCGTCAGGAAAGGGTTCTTCATCTTACCGATGATGCTGAATTCATAGCCTGCTGGATTGAGAAGACAAGCAAGGAATGGAACCGGGTGCGTCTTTCTTCCGCACTATCCTGCGAATTTCGCAATGGACAGGGTTTTATGCTGGCAAAACAGAAATATTCAACATCTAAAAAACTCAAATGGGAGCTCGTGAAGAACAGGCAGAATGTCGAAGGGTATGTGAATTATGATGTCGGAATAGTTGAGCTTAAGCCGCCGGTGGAGGATGGGATCTTTGCGATGATTGGGAAAAGGGGGGATTTTTAGCCACAGACTTGCACAGACAAAACAGGAAATATTAACCACGAAGGGCGCGAAGTTCACGAAGAATAGCCATTGTCAACTTTTTGCTGCGCAAAAACTTAACAATGGATGTTTAAATAAACGCACAAGAAAAGCATGAAGGCGATAAATGGTATTTCGAAACTTTGTGACTCTGTGCCTTTGTGAGAGAAAAAGTCTTGTGAAAGTCAGCGGCAAATCGATATAGAGGTTTTTAAAAGACGGGAGGAGTACGGCCCACTTTGCCCCCCATTGTGGCCTGCTCTTCCTGTCTTTCTTTGCTTATGACGATAAAAGCAGGATGAAACGACATGAAGAAATTAGTCTGGCTGGCGATAATATTCCTAGGGATCTTTTTATCAATTGCCGCATCTGGAGGAAATCGGGAGGCGGATGTAAAGGAGCTTCAGAAATGCAGGTTCGTCAGGGTAGTTGACGGGGACACGATAAAGGTCAAGGATGAGGATGGGAGAGAGGTGTCTGTCAGGATGATTGGGATAGATGCCCCGGAATCGAGGCCGAATAAGCGGCTGGAGTTTCATATGAGGCAGCAGGGCAAAGACAGGGAGGTAATTCTTGAACTCGGAGAGAAATCCAAAGGGCACTTGAAAGAACTCATAGGGAATAATGAATTCGTATATCTTGAATACGATGTCCAGAAATATGATAAATACGACCGTGTCCTTGCCTATGTCTACATTCCCAATAAAAACAACCGATTTACCATGCTCAACGAACAAATGCTGAAAGATGGATTTGCTTATCTCCTGACCATTCCGCCGAATGTGAAGCATGTAAGAAATTTTAGAAAAACAGCATCGTTTTTCTAAAATTTATGTGCATGTTGAATGTAATTTTGAACGTGCTATTTTCTATAACGACCGATGAAAAGGAAGCCGAAACCGAAATAAACAAGATGTCGAAGGAATTGAAGAGTATGCACGCTCCGCGGTTTAAAATATTTGTCAGCAGTCCTCAGAAGGAATTTGCTCAAATACGCCAGGACTTGAAGGCGTTTTTACTAGGTGATGCCGTTCTGCACAGATTTATCGCCAAAGTCTTCCTCTTCGAAGAGCTTCCCTCAAAGGATCAGCGTGCAGACGAGGTTTATCTTGAAGAAGTGGAGCAATGCGACATCTACCTCGGGATATTAGGGTATGAATACGGCTATGAAGATGAAGACGGTGTTTCGCCAACCGAACATGAATATAACTGTGCCACCAAGCACCGTAAAAACAGGCTTATATATGTCTGGGGTTCTGATGAGAAGGAACGCCACCCAAAAATGCAGAAGCTGATCAAAAGGGCCAGCAGCGAACTGATCCGTCGTAGAATTGAAAATTTCAGTGCATTGACATCAGAGGTATACAACAGCCTCGTTGACATACTTGATGGCATCGGCGCTCTGCGTGTTCCTCCGTTCGACAAAACTGCCTGTGATGGCTCTACCCTGTCAGATCTCTCACGCAAACGCATTGATTGGTTTTTAGAGACCGCCCGGCGTGAACGTGGCTTCCCTCTCAAGCCAAACACCGACACACAGGCTTTGCTCACACACCTGAATCTGCTCGAACATGGAAAACCTACAAATGCTGCCATTCTCCTGTTTGGAACCAATCCGCAGCATTATTATCGTACCGCCGAGACAAAGTGCATTCATTGCCACGGCACTGAATATTCCCGACCTTTCGCATCCCAGCAGATTTACTCTGGCGATCTCTTTGAACAGGTGGATCAGGCTCGTGACTTTGTTCTCGCCAAGATTAACCGCTCGGTCGGCGTTCGTTCGTCCGGACCTACTGCACCGGCGGCATATGAACTTCCGCCAGACGCTATTTCCGAAGCAATCGTCAACGCTATTGCGCATCGTGATTATCACAGCAACGCATCCATCGAAGTTCGCCTCTTTGCGGACAGACTTGAGATATGGAATCCAGGAAGGCTTCCGGGAACGCTGACTTTCGATGATTTGCGGAAAGATCATCCTTCAGTCCCCAACAATCCCCTTATCGCCGAGTCTCTTTATCTGACACGATATATTGAAAAGGCCGGTTCTGGCACTCAGCGGATAATCGAGCTTTGCAAAGAACTCGGCCTACCGGGACCGGAATTCGAGCAGCGTAGCGGCTCTTTCATCATCACTCTTTGGCGTGATTGGCTTACTGAAAAAGTTATGAAACAGCTGGGGCTTTCCGAACGACAGCAGAAGGCTTTAGCAGTTGTCAAAACTATTGGCAAGATATCCAATTCAGTTTTTCAGGAGCGATTGAGTGTTGCTAAACGTACGGCGCATAGGGAGTTGACGGAGCTTGTACGAAAAGGGCTTCTGAAAAAGGTTGGCACGACAGGAAAGGGAACATTTTACATATTACACAAAGGGGCCATAAAGGTGCCAAACGGGCCACCCGCCTCCGAAAGCTGAAGATAAAAATGAACCATCAAAGGGGTCATAAAGGTGCCAAACAGGACATTTATGCGCTATCAGTCATGGATATGAAGCGGTTATCAAACGGCTCATAAAGGGCTCAAAGGGCTCATTTCTGACCGCGATGAGGCGGAAAAGACAGGAAAAATCCAAGATGCTATTTCAGTGAAGACTACCCGAGAAACTACCCAGGGGAAAATACTTGCTTGTCTTATAGATGATCCAACACTGACAAGAAGATCTCTTGCCAGCAAGATTGGCATTACTGAGGATGGTATCAAATATCATTTGGCAAAACTTACTAAGGCCAAGTTAATTCGCCATATTGGCTCAACAAAGACGGGTCGCTGGGAAATCCTGAAATGAATGAAGAGGGAATCCTTGGCGAAGTGTGATGAAGCCGCCACCCAACTTCTCTCGGATGTGTTTCCTGTTATATCTTGGCAGATTTTCCAATTTTGCAGTTGGCGACTGCAAAATCCCAGAAACTGGTTGGCAATTCGCGATGTCTCAAAAAAGCCAGTCACCGGCTGGCCAATCTTTTCCTTTCTCGCTCAGTTGGACTCAATATCTTTTCCTTCTTGGCACAAAGATATACTGGTTGAGATCACTTTGCCGAAGAATGCCAACATCCATGCAAAGGAATATCAGCTCTATCTTCCAAGCAAGGAAGAACTACAGAAGAAGCTGGTCGAATGGGGCGGTGAAGCCGGATAACTTTCAGCCACATCTTTTGTTAGCCAAGGACACTTTTGTGTCTCGCCTGTCCCGGGGCTGAAGGAGCCCCGACGTCTTTTGAGCCGGGATTTTCAACTCGGGAGGGTTAACCCCGGTTTTCGAGGAGTCTGCCTCGAAACATCGGCCTCCCGGCACATTTTGCTACCTTACAAAATACAGGTCAGATGGCGGACTCTGAGCCTGAGGTTTACTGACTGACCCAACTATATATTATAAAAGTATTACATTGCAATTCAACTATTTGCTTGGACTGGCACTTTCTCCCCGGCTATTAGGCTGTTAGAATACAGTGCATCGCAAAGGACTATCCAATGTTTTGATAAATAAGAATAGCAAGAGGCGGTGTGCGATTTAACTCTATGTCTTGGTTGCGGCCTTGAGGCATTTTCCTTGCGCGTGATTTGCGAGTGTTTATATGCGGATTCGTGTCGATTATAAAAAATGCAATTATTATTGTAATTGTCCTTGACTTGTATGAATTAGTTTGTTAATGTAAAATACTATAATAAATAATGGACTAACCATATTATGAAAAACGGTAGTGCGCAAAAGGTAAGGGAGGAGATCCTCCGGTTGATCGAAGAATCCAAGACTAAAGGCAACGGACGTTTGCCGCCTGAAAGGACTCTTGCCGAAATGACCGGAGTCTCACGCGTGACAGTCGGGAAGATAATATCCCAGCTTAGCGGAGAAGGTGTTTTAGTGCGACGACAAGGTTGCGGTACATTTGTTATTGGTGCTGAACGCTCCACCAGGCAGCTCTCAATTGGAATAGGTGCGCAGGGTTTTACGCAACAGGATACGCATTTTTCAAAATTGCTTGAAGGATTAGGCGCATGCGCAGAAAAACATTCTGTAAGCCTTCAACTTTTTGACAAGGTTCCGGAACATTTTGCCCGTCCTTCCTCGGATAATCGTGTGATGCTGGCAATAGAAAATAAGCTGATTGACGGCTTTATATTCATAAGCAGGATGCCCATCGGTGTTATTGCCCAAATAAAGGAAAAGCTGCCGGTGGTGATAGTGAATGGAATGCTGAACGACGGTGAGCTGACTTGTGTATCCTGCGATTACATTGAGGTCGGGCATATTGCCGCAAAGCACTTGATATCCTGCGGGCATAAACGGATCGCCTATTGTTTCGACACTCCAAACCATCCGGAAATCTGGCAGAATGAATGCGGTATCCGTCTGGCCATGGAATCAGCCGGATTGCAATTCCGAGCTGAGGATCGTATTTCCACTGGGCGAAACCATGACTATATGAAAAAATATGTCGGTGAGTTTATTTCCGCCAATCCGGATCTCACCGCCATTATTGTCAGGAATGATCTTTACGCATGGAAAATCCTGAACATCCTGGAGGAACTTGGAAAGAAGGTGCCCCGCGACATTTCGGTGGTTAGTGTCGGCAACTACAAGGAGGCCGGAAAATCCATATTCGGCTTGACAACTGTTGACAATCAACTGGAGACCATGGCGGCGTATTCGCTTGACTTGCTTGTGGAAATGATAAAAGGGAATCCGCCGAAGGAGAAGATACATTTGCTCCGGCCTGTACTTGTTGAAAGGGATTCGGTAAGGGATATGAAAGGGGATTGATTGAAAAAGAATAAAAAACAGCCTCTATCGCCAAATCTGTGGGGTTGATTGATCGAGGCTGTTTAACCTCAATTGATTTTTGTTCAGAAAATACGCTACAATAAAAATATGGAGGTGGAAAATGATTAGGAGAAGGGGAAGAAATTCAAGATTGGAAGTTTTCACCCTCGTTGAATTGCTGGTCGTTATCGCCATTATTGCTATTTTGGCGGCAATGCTGCTGCCTGCGCTAAAGAATGCAAGGGAAATGGCAAAGCGCATAACGTGTGGCAACAATATGAAGAGTATGGGCACAGCTATGGCAATGTATCTTGTTGACTATAACGACTTCATTCCAAGAACCGATACCGGAAACAGTTCCACCGATATTGACGAGAAATCAACATGGGCAGAAAAACTTCTGGTATATTTAGGTATGGACAATGTGGATCCGGGAGGAGCTCATCCTAACAACCATGGCTCTTATGGGCTTTTTCTTTGCCCCTCAAGCAAATTTCCAAATTACGCGCCAGGCAATATTTATATTCAACGAATTAGTACATATAATTTAAACGGCAGAGTGGCTGGCAATTGGGACAACGGCGTTTCAAAAGATATTCGGATATTTCAATGGTCAAAGCCTTCGGAGAGGGTCTACAGTTTCGATGTATTTTACAATACTCCTTATATTTATAATACTACATCCTATGACATGAATACGTATGGCATCTGGTTGTATTTCGATACAGTGACAACTCTATATTATAAGCCTTCCCATGAGTTGTCCGGAAGAAATTATCTTTTCCTGGACACCCATGTTTCATTTGAAAAAGGAGCGATCCTTCCGCTTGACGCTAAAAGGACTTACTGGGGCGGAAGCAATTGGTAAAGCTTCCTGCATATTGAAAAAAACGGCACAAAAGCATTCAAACAAATAATAAGGAGAAGGAAATGAGCGGGAAAGTTATAATTTCATCAATATTCTTGGTGTTTGTCGGGATAATTACCCATGGTGCAACAAGCATTGAGGATTCAAGAAACGCTCCCGCGTTGACTGAGAACGGGAGCAAAGATGGAATAACCTTTTACGCAGGTTTTGAAGGAACGCCAGACGCTTCAGTTGCAACGGGCGACAGGCATGGTGATTTAAAAGGCAAAACGGTCCAGTATCGTGATGGCATTCGCGGTAAGGCCTTATTGGCAGGGGACGGCGAACCCTTTGTTGAATATGAAGCGTCTGGAAATATGACAACTCCTGAAGGGAGTATTGAGATGTGGGTTAAACCTCTAAACTGGGATCTCCCATGCTGGGGCTTCCATATCTTTTTCAGAGCGGAATCTGCAAGCGTCGGAGAAATTATGCAGTTATATAAGTACGGGGCATTTGACGGAGACTTTGTTTTTTTCGCATCTGATGGCAAAAGCAATAACGCCTGTTCCGTTGCGCCGGGTAAAAGATATCAGGCCAAGCCGTGGCGACATTTCGTCGCCGCATGGAATCGTGAAAATTTGAAATTCTATGTGGATGGAGTCAGGGCAAAGGAAACACCTTTGAAATCACCGGTTCCCGCCAATATGGTCAAGTTTTTCCTGGGGGATGATCCCTGGGCCGATGCTGCCAAAGGCGCTGAGCAACCGGAATGGGCTGCCACTGCAACCGGACGGAACGCTCAAACGCTAATCGATGAAGTTTACATATATAACCGTGCCTTGACTGACAAGGAAGCCGAGTGGGCTTATTTGAACAAGGACAAGAGAAAGGCCGGCGAGGATATTCCTTTTTCTGTGGTTCCGGCAATCAGTAAAATTGTTCTCGAACCGAATATTGAAATGAAGAGGATAGAAGTGAAGACTTCTCTGGATTCACGAGTGTCAAGCGACAAGTTGACCTGTGAATTAAGCATGCTTGGGCCTGAAGGGGTGAATGCAAAAGAAATTATTGTTGTTTCAGGTGACAAGGAAATATCCTCGGCATTAAACTGTGAACGTTTCCCCAGGGGGGACTTTAACATTAAGGCAATCCTGAAAGATGAAACCGGCAAGGTTGTCGGTGAAAAAACAGAGAAATTATATTCGCCTGGTCCGCCTGTGTGGTTAGGGAACAAGATTGGCATCTCAAATGTACCTCCTAAACCTTACACGCCAATTCAATTGGAAAATAAAGGGTTCAGTTGCTGGAACAGAAAAGTCGAGTTTGACCAGTGTGGTTTTCTTAAGAGTGTAGTCTCTGGCGAACAGCAGTTGCTTGCCGAGCCGATGGAACTCTTTGCGGCAATAAATAAGAAGAAAGTGACTTGGGGCAGCAAAGGTTTCAGAAAATTATCTTCAGACGCCAATCGTATTGTCTGGGAATCGGAAGCCGTATCGGAACTCGGAGAGCTGTCTGTATTGATCACTGCGGAATATGATGGCATGATTCGGTATGATATGACATTGAACCCGGAACCCAATGCGGTTGCAGATGAATTAGAACTGAGAATCCCTCTCCGAAAGGAAGCCGCCACGCTGTGCAATGTGCCTGGCGGATGGCAACAGGGGGTTTTTGTCAATGCCATGGAAAATGATGAATTTCAGAAGAAAAAGAGTATTGAATCCGATGTATTCTCATGGAAACCATGTGTGTGGGTTGGCAATGATGATCTTGGCTTGACCGGAGTGGTTGAATCTGATGAGGCATGGGATAAAATTGATCGCAAGGATGCGTTTCGGTTGGACAGGAAGGTGGATTCAATTGACATGGTATGGTCTTTTTCCAAGAGTGAATGGAAGCTGCCATCTCCATGGAAACTGACAATCGGCTTGCAGCCGACGCCGGTCAAGGAATCCCCGCGAACCCTTCGCAAATGGCGGTATGGCAAAGACACAAGCATTGTTCCTGGAGCCAATTTCCATATCTATTGGACTCAACCCGGATTGAATCCGTACTTCGGCTATCCTGAAACTTGCAATTTTACCGAATATGAATTAAGAATCAAGACTTACCGTTCAAAAGGAATTGGGCTGGTGCCGTATTCGTTGCTTACCCAGTTTGCAACATTGGCACCGGAATACAAGTTTTATTTTGATAAATATCGTTCTCCGGAAAGCAAAGAAGGCGCCCCTGGAGATGTGGCGGTATTTGGCAAGGATTCCACACATGTCGTGGTTACTCCGGTGCCTGAATATATTGATTTCATAGTTTGGAAAAATTATGAATATGTGAAATCTTTGGGCCTTTTGGGACTTTACCATGACCTTTCAGTTTATTACCCGTCTTCGCTCGAACTTGCGAACTGCGGTTATCTGCGTGATGGCAAGCGGAGACCGACCCACCCGGTTTTTGCCACACGCGCCATGTATCAACGCATTTACACAATGCTTAAGGAGCTCGAAGCCAGTACCGGTGATGAGAAAATCATGATAAATCACTGTGGTCCCGATTCAATCCTTGGAGCCTATTGTGATTTCAGTTTATTCGGGGAAGGCAACAAGGAGGATTACAGGCGGGATCTCAACACGACGCAGATGCGGGTCTATTCCGCCAGAGCCCTCGGTTATCGTTGCCAGTGGCTTCCTCAGCCGGCTGCCACCGGTGTGGCAAGTCAGGCTCAGAAAGACCAACCGACAGCTTCGTCACGCTACCTTATTGGGATGCTCCTGCTGCATGATATGAATTTATCAGCCGTATACATTAATGTTAAGGAGGCACAGGAATATTTCAAGGCGATTGATGCTGTAGGGGGACTTGTTGACGCGGAATTCCTCCCATATTGGAACAATCGGAAAACTGTCGGATGGAAAGACGATGTCAAACTTTTGTGTTCTGCATACGTGAAAAGCAAGCCGGGCGATGGTGCTTTGCTGTGCGTAGTTAATCCGACGACAGACAGACAGTCCGGAACGTTGCAGATGGATTTTGCCGCACTCAATGCCGGCAAGGAGCCAAAGATTAAAGATCTGCTTAGTGGGAAACAAATAACAGTTAATGGAGATTCGATTGCCGTTGAAGCAGACGCCTATGGATATTGCCTATTTCAAGTAAAGTAAAAGAGTCTTTTTAAAAGAAAGGAAAAGGTTAGAATGAAAAGAACAATGAGTTTATGTGCAGCTGTAATGTTAATTGCCGGAATCATAGAGGCCGGGGAGATTCTTTTTCAGTGGGAAAAAAATGCTGAAGAAATTAAAAACCGATGGACAGGCAATTTTGAAGTGAAAAAGCTTGATGCTGCTTCCGGTGATAATATCGTTGCAGATAATAATACGTTTATTATGTTCTCTAAAGATTTCATTCCGGTTGATTACAATAAGAAATATGAGTTGTCCGGAAGTTTCAAATCCATAGGGAAGGAGAGAAGTATAATACTGTTTGGGTTTGCGATGTATGACAAGAATAAATTTGAAATCAAAGACATTCATGCGAATCCTCTTCCAGGTGCCGCATTAACAGAACTTGTCCAACCTGCAGAAAAGGGAAGTAAAAGCATTATTGTCAAAAATACCGAAGGATGGAAAATACAAAAATATTATGCTGTGGCTTTTGATGCCGCATCCGATTTTTCCGACTTGCCCAACCGCAACACAGTCGATGGGATCATGAACATTTCTAAGAAAGATGAATCTTATGAAATTCAGCTTGATGCACCTCTTTCCCGCAGCTATCCCGCAGGTACAGCTGTCAGGGAACATTACGGTTTTGGAACTTATATATATTCAGCTGCCAAAGAAGTCGAAGTTCCTGATGAATGGAAAAATATTTCAGGACAGGTATCTGGTGCTAAAAACGGTATGTCCTCGCATAGTCTGTTTCGACCTGGAACTGCTTTTGTTAAAATCATGTTGATGCCAAATTTCGGACAAAAGGATCGTGCTGTTAAACTGGCAGTAAATAATATCAAAGTTAAAGAGATTGAATAAGCAAAAACTATAGGAGTGAATTTTATGAATGAACAATTGAAGATAAGAGATGAGATATGCCTTGCGGCTGGGGGGTGGGAGCCGCTGATGTATCTGCGGCGCGACTCCTCCGGAAATGATCTCGAGGATAATTTCCGGCGTCAGCATAGCGACGACTCCTTCCGGAAAATGGCTGGAGCTGGGATCAATCTGTTCATCACGCATTATCACAAAGGATTCGGTTGGAAGGTCATTCAGGAGGAACTCAAGGATGTTCGAAGACAAGTTGAGACATTGCATAAGCTGAAAATGCTTGCCGGAACATACTTCCGGATAGACAATGTAATGGGTGAAACATTCTTCCAAGAAATACCCGAAGCCCGCGAATGGCTTGTAAAAGCGCGCGATGGTTCAGGCAACGCCACAATCCTGAACAGATACTTCCGCCACCGCGTCTGTAGAAACGTACCTGCTTATAGGGAATATGTAAAGAAGGTGATAACATATGCGTTAAAGGAACTTCAAGTTGATGTGATGCACCTTGACGGCTTTCACGGGGCGTTGGAAAGGGAAGAATGCGTATGTGGTTTCTGCAACGGAAGATTCCATGAGTTTTTGAAGAGGCGCTGGAACGGCAAACCGGCTGAAGCGGAAAGGCGTTTCGGATTTCCAGACATAAGTGGCATTGACATACCCGGTCTCGGAGCGGGCAACCGAAGCGAGGTGTCAGCGACCCGTATCACCGACCCGGTTTATCAGGAATACATTCGTTACCGCTGTGAGGATTGGGCTGAATGGCACAGCTTCATAAGCGGAATCATGGCTGAAGCAGATCCGAATGCGGTCCTGTCAACAAACTGCGGAGTTTTTTCATGGCAGAACACTGCGGCACAGATGGGAATTTATTTTCCATTGTTGAAAACTGAAAACACTGTTATTCTTATCGAAGACGGGCATTATCCAGGCGTCCGTGAAGAAGGTGTGATAGCGCACCGTGTCCGTGATTTTAAGTTTTCCTCCTCCCTGGGGGCGAGATGCATTGCCTTTTCCCACCAGTACAGCGTGCCCTACCTTCGCCGGGTTGTCTCAGAATCCATGGTGTTCAACAGTGGAGTGATGGGGCACGTGAACACAGATGGCGATGTGAACGCCCGTGTCACCCCGGGACCAATGGAGCGTGCGGAACTCGCATCACTGGTCAAATGGAGGCGCGAGAATAACGACCTGTTTGAAAAAACCGAGTCCGCCGCCAGGATCGCAGTGCTCCGGAATTTCGAGTCCATGACATACGACTGCTTCGCCCCTATGCGGCACACCATGCTGGTAGAGGAGACACTCCTTCGCAACCATATCCACTTCGACATAGTCTTTAATGAGCAGCTTGATTCATTGAGGCAGAGAGGAATAGCAACTTTGGTAATCGCGTCCCAAACCTGCATCTCCGATGAAATTGCCGCGAAGATCGCAAAGTTCCGTCATGACGGGGGAAAACTGCTCATCACCGGGCAGAGCGGGGCAAGGGATGGATTCGCCGTCGTCAGGCATGAGAACATCCTGGTCAAAACCCTCGGCCTTGAACAAGCCATATCCGCCATCGGGCAGGCGAAGGCTTCCCCGCAGGAGGAAAAAGAAACCGTTTCCATGGCGAAGTTCGAGACAGCGTTCTCCGACAACAAATCGGTTAAAGACGGGTCAAGCCGCTGGCCTTCAACAGCATTCCATGGCAATCGCGTTGTCTACATCCCAGAGGTCATCAGCTCCGTTGCAAAGGAGATTTGGTATCCGAAATGGCAGTACGACATCTCGAAGGGTTGGGCCTGTTATAGTATCGCCGAGGACTGCGAGCCGAGCGCGCGTTGCGCCAAAGAGTACGCTTTCGTGAACTGGCGTCTTCCCGTCAACGCCGGACAAATCGTCGACTCCCTGCGTCATCTGTCACCGCCCCGCATCCTCATCAACGGCCCGGACACCGTGTTCATCAACCATGTCAGACAGCCGGTGCAATCGCGCGATCTCATTTTCCTGCTCAACTACGCCAACGAGTCGTCCGTCCTCGCCGCCTCGGTCTTCCTCGCGGAGGATCTCTTCGCCTCGGCGGAGTTCCGCACGCTCGACCCCGTCCAGGAAAGCTATGACCTCAGCGGTCAGCTTCACGGGAGGCATCTCGTTCTTCCGGAATTCCAAACCTTGGGTGTGCTGAGATTGACGCATAAGCAAAAAAACTCAAAGGAAGGGGACAAATAATGAGCACCAGCCTGGATAAATCGAAACTTAAGGATTCACTGGCACTCGCCTGCTCGTGGATCACAGACTGCGCCATGAACCACGAGGCCAGCGTCCAGCCGGAGGTGAACAGATGGCTGTACGACTTCTCCTCGTGGAAGGGGTCGCTGCGTGAGTACGACGCAACAGAGAGGCAATGGATCTCGTACGGTCCGGTGTGGCACACCGGACAAGCCGTCAAAGCTTTGGTGCTGGCATACCATGTGCTCGGCGACAAAAAGCTTCTGGAATCCGCCAAAGAAGGCGCCGAGTTCATACTGCGGGAGCGGATCAAGGATCCGGCCGATCCAGATTTCGGTGCCCTGTTGTCCTACGAGGCGGATGAGGGCCCCGGCGCGCTGATCGCGAACACCTCCGGCATGCTGGAGGCCTTGGACGGGTTGATCTACCTTGGCGAGGAGACTAGAGACCGGAAATACTGGGATGCCGTCATCGCCTGCCTGGACTGGGTTGAGCGTCGGATGTTCCTGCGGGACGATCCGGGATTGTTTTATGACCGTTTCTCCTTGAAAGACCGAAGCACCGGTTCACTGCAGTCAGTCCTGCACCGGGGATACCCGGGACGTCCGCTTCTGGATGACGGCATCTTCCTCAAGGGATTCCACAAGACGGGGAAAGCGTCCTATAAAGACGTCTTCTTCAAGACGGCCGACCGCCTGCGCAAGGAGGAACTCCCGCTCGGCAACTGGATCAAGTTCGGCCCGGCCAACATCGACATGGGCACCATTCATCCGCGCCACGCGTTCTGGTGGGGGCGACCGATGCTCATGGCCTGGAAACAGGCGAAGACGGACGGGCACGAGTGGCCTCCTTTGTATTTGGAGTGCACCAAACGCTCCGCCCAGTGGTACGTGAACGCCCAGCGCAAAGACGGCGGGCTCTTCCGCACCACCTATCTCGATTTCAAGACACTTTCGTTCGGACACGCAACCAGCGGTATTCTATCGGCCTGTTCTTTATGGCGGGATTTGATCGTCGAAGGTGAGGGAGAGCAATATAGGGAGCCGCTCAAACTCGCGCTCTCCTTCGGGCTGTCAATGCAGTTGGTAAACACGCAGGACCCCAACCTCAGGGGGGCGATCCTCGAGAAGGTGAAGCCGCCGGACGGCACGGACAGACTACCTTACAGTATCCGTGATCTGGGAAGCATCTTCTATGTCCAGGCCGTGTCCATGGCGATCTTGGATGAATTGTCATGAGGGTGTTTCAAAATCAGGAGAATCATTAAATAAAAGGTTTGTTCACCAATGAAAAAGACTGTTTCAAAGCTTAATAAAGGCGAACATGTCACGATCGTGGCATTTGGGGATTCAATCACCGAGGACACGTTTCACACCCGTGGACATATGAACTGGGTCGGATTGCTCAGAGAGGCGATATTTGAAGCATACGGCGCCGGTGTCTGCACGATGATAAATTCAGGGAAGTGTGCATCGTCATACAGGGAAGGATTGACGAGGATAGAAAGGGATGTTCTGCGCTTCAATCCGGAATTGGTCATTATTGCGTTTGGAATGAACGATGCCGGCGCAGGCATGAAGGGACTTGCAGATTTCAAGAAAAACGTAGAGTCAACCATAAAACTTATCCGCAATAAGTGCGGAAGCGAAATATTGATAAGGACACCGAATCCTGTGGTTACCGTCCACGGGCTGCCTCTTCCTCCAGAACAGCGTATGCCGGGACGGGCTTGGGACTCTCCGAGCCGTAGCTTGAAAGAATACTCGGAGGCTCTAGTCCAACTCGCCGCTGAGCTGGACTGCACCGTTGTTGACCATTACATGCTGTGGACAACGAAAACCTTTTCCGTCAAACATCCCGTAGCAGACCCCACCGGATTGTGGCCCCGAATGGGGGACGCGATTCATCCGGGATACCTGGGGCATCTGGCATTTTTCCGCGAACTTGCGCCTTTGTTTCAGGTTTCGAAATATTTCCCATGGGAAGAGTTGGAAAATTAAAAGTATTGGAGATCACGTATGAACATTGTTGAGAAAAATATTGATGGCAAAGATGGGATACGCGTTCAGTTAATAAGGGATAATATCGTCAGAGTAAGGTTTGCCAAAGCTGGTGAATTCACAGATACGGCCCTTGCACGATATGGATTTCTGCAGGATATTTCCGGAGAGAATCCTGAGACGACACTCAAAGAAACTACTGACGGATTTATTTTGGAAAGCTCTAAAATGGAAGTCACCTGGAGCGAGAAGTCCGGGCTTTCAGTTTCAGACAGAAAATCCGGAAGGAATATTCTCAAACAAACCGGAGTGGAGCTGGGGAAGAAAGTCGCTTCGGTGAAATTCAGAGCCAAAAAGAATGAGGACTGGATAGGTTTCGGCGATCAGACGAGGACGCGGCTATATCATCGCGGGACTAAACCTGACCTCAATCTCAGGAATGTCAAATCATATGTTCCGTTGCCTTTTTTCATGTCGACAGAGGGCTATGGTATATTGGTCAACACCACTCACCGGATTGTTTTCGACATGGCTAATACTGAGCCAGACGAGTTCTCATGGAGCGATTACCGTGGAGAAGCGGATTATTTCATCTTTCTGGGGGATGACTTCAAAGAGCTTTTGAACCTGTATACCGACCTGACAGGGAAACCAAAACTTCCGCCAGAGTGGGCGTTCGGCCTCTGGTATATCTGCAGGAACCAGGCTGACGATTATGAGGCCGTGAATGACGCACTGAATTTCAGAAGGGAGGAGATCCCCTGCGATGTCATCGGTCTCGAGCCGCACTGGATGGAGACATATTATGACTCCACGCCTGGCAAAAAATGGAGCAAAGACCGGTTTGAAATTCCGGAATGGGCCCCGAACGGACCTCATAATTTCATTAACGCCATTAAAAGAATGGGGTACCATTTTGAATTATGGCTCTGCAATGAATACGACTTGTCATACGAGGAGGAGCGCAGGTGTGGAAGAAAGAATGCCGAGGCGAATGCCGACAAGGCTTCCTTCTATGAAGGGGCCGAAATCGATGAGCATTTTTCGGCTCCGCGTTTCGCCGACACGATCACAAAGAAGGACGAGCCGTGGTTCCAGCACCTGAAGAAATTCGTGGATCAAGGGGCGGACTTCTTCAAACAAGATGGGGCGTATCAGGTCTGCGAGCATCCTGACAGGGTATGGGGGAACGGGATGCTGGATTCCGAAATGCATAATCTTTACCCATTGCTTTATTCACGCCAGATGCATGAGGGTTTTGCAGAGCATACGGGCCGACGCCC
Source organism: uncultured Victivallis sp. (assembly GCA_964540865.1). GTDB lineage: Bacteria > Verrucomicrobiota > Lentisphaeria > Victivallales > GWF2-50-93 > GWF2-50-93. Next base: position 15,772 of record CAZION010000049.1, on the reverse strand, counting down.
TGTTGTGTTCACCCCTTGCGGGTGGACAGGATTCCAAGCCTGGTGCGGAACATGGACAGGGGATACCGGTGGACGGCTTGAAACCCTTGGAGCCATGCTGAACACTTCAATTGTCGGACACAGTTGGGCCACTAACGACATGGAGGTTATGCAGAAGGAAGGCATTCATTTTGGATACCTCCAGCCTTGGAGCCAGATTAACAGCTGGAACTATTTCAGGATGCCGTGGGTGCAGGGAGATGAACTCTGCGCGATGCATAAGTTCTACAGCAGTTTCAGGTCACGCCTGATTCCGTACATATACTCCTGGGCTTATCATGCTACGCAGACCGGGTATCCGCTCATGGTGCCGTTGACGCTGGAATTCCCGGACGACAAGTCCTGTCGGACAAACCTTCACCAGTATCTTCTTGGACGGGATCTGCTTGTCGGAATTTATAAGAATGATATTTACCTGCCTGAAGGAAAATGGAAAGACTATTGGAGTGGAGAGATCATGGAGGGACAAAAGAATTTTACGGCTTCCTGGCCTGCCGACAAAGGCGGAAGCCTGCATGTCAGGGAAGGAGCCATCATCCCATTCGGCCCTATCATGCAATACCGCGGCCAGAAACCTGTCGATCAAATCGACTTGTATGTGTTCCCAGGCAGACGGGAAACCTCATTCGAATTGTATGAGGATGACGGAATATCGCTTGAACACCTGTCCGGCAAATACGCCAAAACAGAAATCCGCACGGTTCTGACAAAAACAGAAGCCGTGGTTTCCATAGGGGAGTCGAAGGGTGGATACCCGGGACAGACTAACTCCCGGTCATGGAGTTTTGTAATAGCCCTTACATCGAAACCGTCCTCCGTTAAAATAGACGGTTCAAAACTGCCCACAACCAAGTGGATTTGGGACGACAATAGGAGTGAACTCATTATTACCTCCCAAGGAAAGACAAAAACTGTAAAGGTTCAGCTGGGATGAAAACTGGAACTGCCACTTACATGCTTCGCCGTGTTCTTCCGATGTGGAAACCGGAGGAGGCGATTGACGAAGTTGTTGAGTTCTCCCTCCGGAACCACGTAGATGAAGTAATGTGGAAGGACGAGTCCTCAGGCTCCTATCATGAGATATTAACGATCCCGGAAGTCCGGATACGCGCCAGATGGCTGATGAAAGCCGGTGATCGCCTGCGGCAGAACGGCATAAAGCACTCGATTAATGTAATGACCTCACTCGGGCACGGGGACTATGGCGGTGAAACACTCAAAAGGCATCCCGGACTCGAATTTTTTGTCGACTACGAAGGGAACCAGTCTAAATCCTGCGCCTGTCCTTTGTCGCCGGTTTGGCGTAAACTGATTACGGAAACTTTCCGGATATATGCTTCGACACGGCCTGTCAGACTGTGGATTGAAGACGATTTCAGATGCTTCAACCACGGGGCTGCGGGGTTCGGATGCTGTTGCGAACGACATCTTGCGGAGTTCGGCCGTCGCATAGGCAGAAAAATCACTCTGGCCCAGTTGAAGAAAAACATAATCAAGCCTGGAGTTCCGCATCCCTGGCGGAAACTTTGGCTGCGCTTTCAGGAGGAGGGTTTGACCGGAGCTTCGGAAGAAATCAGGACCGCGGTCCATGAAATCTCCCCCTCAACCCAGTTAGGCTGGATGTCAACCACCCCTTTCCTCATGGAGTTGGAAGGCCGGAACCCGAACCTTCAGCTCAAGGCCGTCGCCGGTAATAAAACCGCCGCCATCCGCATGACCACCACGCAGTATAGCGAGGGCAACCCACGCTGGATGCTGATCGAGGACGAGGCACTGAAAAAGGTGATCCCGCAACTGCCTCCAGACACCGTGCGATGCACGGAGATTGAATCCTGTCCCCACTCGCTGTACACCAAGTCCGCCACGTGGATCGAAGCGCAGATGGCGTGGGCCTGTGTCCTGAACGTCCCCAACCAGACGCTCAACCTGTTCGATTATATCGGAACTCCCATGAGTCTGACTCCGAATACGGCTGAAATGCTGAGGACACGGAAGAAGTTTCTGGAAGCGATCGCTTCTGAATTTTGCGGCAACGTGACTTTCAAAGGCATCGGACTGCTCTCCCATCCTTATGCCGCCGACCATGTCCATGCAGGAGAGGGAAAATCTATTCTTGAACTGATGCCCAAAGAGACTGGCTGGGCCGATGTTCTCCGCGGGTTCGGCATACCCACACTTTGTTCTGACACTGAGGAAGTCTCTGCAGTAACCGGTCAGGCCTTCCGTCGTTTCAGTCTTGATGAAATCCGCAGGATATTCTCCAATGGCGTGCTCCTGGATCTCTCGGCTCTTCGGGCTTTGAAGGATATGGGTTTGATTCATCTTGCCGGAGTAAAACTCAATGGCGAATTCGGCCAGCGCAGCCGGCCTGTCGGCGTTGACAGCTTCACGGATCCCGACTTCGGTGGCGGGAAAAACCATTTCTCCTGGACTTATGCGTTGTCTGACACGCTGAAAATCGGAGTACTTGAACCTGCGAAAGGCGCAAAGGTCATATCCAGAATTCTCGACAACAATCTTAAGTCTATAGTTCCCGGAGCGGTGCTGTACGAGAACGAACTCGGTGGCAGGGTGGCCGTATTCCCCCATGATTTTTCCGGCAGGAACCCAGATGCCTATGTCAAAGGCGCATTAAGCTTCTTCTACTCCGAGTACCGCAAAGAGCAGATACAGTCCATAATCCGCTGGCTTGGTAAGGAAACGGTGCCGCTGATTGTCCATGCGAACGGCTGGGTGCTCCCGCACCGCTCGGATGCCGAAGATAAAGTACTGCTGGCCGCCATGAATCTCAATTATGACGATTGGAGCGAAATTAAAATGGAGTGCTCTGTAAAAGGCAAGGTGAAGCGTGTGCGCGTGATGGATCCAGACGGTGTCTGGAAGACACAGACTGTCGGATGGCAATATAAAGGAGGCAGTTTCGAGATGGAGATCAAGTTGAAAGTTCCGCCCCTTCGGATAGTCGCCGCCGCATTGCACTTATAACTATTTGTAAATCAAGGCCGTCACACTTATGAGTGCCTGCAATTCGCAGCCATTGGCAGAGGTGCGACATAAGGAGAAATAGAAATGATAAAGTTTTCCGTGAATACGAACGGTCTGAAGAAGTACACAATCCATCAAATTGTAGACATGGCGGTCAAGCTAAAACTTGATGGCATAGAATGGGGGCTTCCCCAATACGAAGACGCGCTCAGGGAAATCAGGCAGATGTCCGAGCTTACTGCAACCGCAGGGCTTGAGGTTGTCAGCTACATCAACGGGCCGAAGCTTTGGAAGAAGGATGACATGACCCGCTGGGCCGAGATGATTGCCGCCGTTGGAGGGAAGTCGCTCCGCGTGTCGCATCCGTGGATCGCCTGGAACTACAAAGAATCGCTACATATCAAGGAATCATGGCATGAAATATTCAAACTCGCCAAGGATGCCCTTCCAGACGTGGTGGAACTGAGCAGAAAGACCAATGTCAGGTTCCTGCTCGAGATGCACTCAGGTGCACTCACTGCGTCTTCACTCTCGGCAGTGAAGCTTCTCGAAGATGTTGATCCAAGGCATGTCGGAGTCATATACGACCCGGCGAACACCATCCTTGAGGGTAACATGCGCCCTCGCTGCGACGTGGAGGTGCTCGGGAAATATCTCGCTTACGTCCATGCCAAAAACCTTATCTTCGCTTTTACAGGCAAATTCACTGAGGAACCGGTCCGTCGCGCTGCCTGGGAATACAAGCTGACGCATCTTCCGTACGGCATTGTCGATTATCTGGAGGTGTTCTTCGCCCTTAAGACAGGAGGGTTCAACGGGTACGTCTCCTCCGAGGAATATTTTCAGGACGGCGATAACCAATACGGGCAACTGCTCGATGGTATCAAATTCCTTAAGGACTGCGACGCATATGCGCCAAGCAGGCCAGAGGAGCCTTTCCTCACATTTAACGGATGAATAATGGACGCATATCCAAAATCCTGCAAATGGAGTTGACAGACATGAAATACAAAACTGACAGGGAACGGATAATGGCAGTTCTGAATTATCAGGACTATGACCGGTTACCGTTACTGCATTTCGGATATTGGAAAGAGACTCTTCTGAAATGGGCCGGAGAAGGGCATCTGAAAAGTGAAGAGGCGGAAACGTGGGCTGATGGGAACCCGACAGATGCAGTGGTAGCACAAAAGCTTGGTTTCGACTGCAACTATTATTCATGTTTTCATCCGAACACCGGCATGAATCCCGCTTTTGAGACAAAAGTTGTCAAGGATTTTCCCGACGGCTCAAAACATATTCTCAATAGCGAAGGCGTGATTGTCCTTCAGATGCCTGACGCAGGCAGCATACCTTCCGAAGTCGAACATCTTTTCAAGGGCCGGAAGGAATGGGAGGCTCATTTCAAGCATCGTTTCATCTTCAGTCAGGACAGGATTTTCAAATCCATGGCGCGCGTCAATGACAAGATGATGTTGTTTGAGAATGGCGGCCAGGATTTTCTCAGCTCCGACAGTCGCGAATATTTATATGGGCTCCATTGCGGAAGCCTTTTCGGTCTGATAAGGAATTTCATTGGAGTGGAAAACTGCAGTTATCTGTACATTGATGACGAACCTTTGCTCGATGAAATCATCCAGACCGTGGGTGAATTGTGTTTTCAGTGCGTTAAGACAACTCTGGAAACCGGGGCGAAGTTCGACTTCGGCCATTTCTGGGAGGATATCTGCTTCAAAAACGGCCCATTGGTTGTGCCCGAGGTGTTCGCGGAAAAGGTAGGGCCGCATTACCGACGAATAACCGATCTCCTTAAACAATACGGAATCACCGTGGTCTCTCTGGACTGCGATGGTTTAGTTGATTCCCTTCTCCCCATATGGATGGAAAACGGTGTCAATACGATGTTCCCCATAGAAGTGGGCACTTGGGATGCCTCAATCGCCCCTTGGCGGAAAAAATTCGGGAAAGAACTGCGCGGAGTTGGCGGGATGAACAAGGTGGTGTTCTCCCGGGATCGTAAGGCAATAGATGCTGAAATTGAACGTCTGAAGCCCCTTGTGGAGTTGGGCGGCTATATTCCATGTCCTGACCACCGGATAGCCCCTGATGCGGAATGGGACAATGTCCGTTATTATTGTGACAGGATTCGCGAGGTGTTTTCCTAAAATGAAAAGTCATAAACCAACTGAATTTCCTACAACAGCAAGCAAAGAAAATTACTTGCATGAAATCTCGTCGGTTTTAAAGAAGAAATGGCCGGACAACCGTATTGTGAACATCTTTTGCCATGGACATAGCGTACCTGCCGGTTACTTTAAAACACCCGTGGTCGAAACTTTCAACAGTTATCCCCATCTTCTTCATCTTAAATTAAAGGAAAGATACCCATATTCAGTGCTTAATGTCATAGTTTCGGCCATTGGAGGAGAATCCTCTGACAAGGGGGCAGAGCGTTTTAAACGGGATGTATTGGCTTATAAACCCGATATTGTAATCATCGATTATGCTCTTAACGATAGGCGTATTGGGTTGGACAAAGCGCATTCCGCCTGGTCGTTTATGATTGAGAGCTCAATAAACAGGAACGTTAAAGTCATTCTTCTGACCCCCACCATAGATTTGTCTTCCAACCTTGACGATCCAGACGACCCTCTGAATATGCATGTCTTGCAGATTCGGAGGTTAGCGGAAAAATATCAAATCGGCTTGGGAGATAGCTATTCATGTTTCAGGCAATACAAGAGAAACAGTGGCGGTTATGAAGATTTGATGTCTCAGAGCAATCACCCAAACCGCAAAGGGCATGAACTCGTCGTTAAAGAAATATTTGAATGGTTTAAACCTTGAATGGAGAGTTAAGCAGGATGGAAAATAATTTCAAGAATCCACCACAGGAGTTTTCTCTCATACCCCTATGGTTCTGGAACGACCGCTTGCAGGAAGATGAGTTATTGCGCCAGATGGATGATTTCATCTTGCACGGGGTGCACGGCTTCATCATCCATCCGCGGGTCGGTCTTCCGCGCACAATCGGATTCATGTCTAAACGCATGATGCACTTTGTCCGCTTTGCAGTGGCGGCGGCGGCGGAACGGAAAATGATGGTCGTCCTTTATGATGAAGGCATGTACCCGTCTGGTTCCGCCTCCGGATTGGTGGTGAAGGCCAATCCTGCCCACCAATGCCGATGTTTCTCAAAACAGGAACTGGGTGCGGGGAAGGAGCCGGAACTTGCCAAAGGGCAGACTCTTGTTGGCGTTGCAACCCGTAAAGACGGACAGCGTCTGGCAGTAATCGACCGCCCCGTAGATGCCGTTATCCGTGGTCTGCATTATGTGGGGCGTGGCCCGGCAGAAGACCGTCCGCCCGCCGGCGATATTTTGAATCCGGAGGCCGTACGCAGTTTTATCAATATTGTCTATGACGGTTATTGCAATGCAGTTGGAGATTACTTTGGCTCAACGGTGGTCGGTGTATTCACTGATGAGCCGAGCCCACTGGGAAAATGCCGTGAAGGAGGAGTTATGCCTGGAACCACAGGATTCCTCGACGAAGTCAACCGTATTCTCGGTTATGATTTCACTCCGCATCTGCCTGCACTCTGGTACGATGATGAACCGGATGCAGCCCATTATCGTCAGGAGTATCAGAAGGCTGTTATCATGCGTTTAGGGGAAATGTTTTACCGTCCGCTATCAGAATGGTGCTCTGCCAAGGGGATCTCTCTGATGGGACATCCCAAATACGCGATGTCAATAGGCCTTGAGAGGCATTTCCATGTTCCTGGCCAGGATGCAGTGTGGCGCTGGGTACTTCCGAAAGAGGCGAACGGACTTGAAGGTGCTGAATCCACGCAGGCGAAATGTTCATCGTCGGCAATGATTCATCTTGGCAGGCGCAGGAACAGCAACGAGTGTTACGGGGCTTACGGGCATGAATTCAGTTGGGAAGAGATGAAGACATTGGCGGACTGGATGTTTGTGCGTGGAGTCAATATGCTCATGCCGCATGCATTCTACTATTCGGTGCGCGGTCCGCGTCGTGATGAACGCCCTCCTGATGTCGGCCCGAACAGCCCCTGGTGGGACAACTACCTCGGATTCGCCCGATATTGCGCACGGCTTTCCTGGCTCAATACCGACTGTCGTCATATCTGCCACATTGCGATTCTCGCAGGAGAGGAACACCTTCCCTGGGAAGCCGCAAAGATATGTTTCCAGAACCAGAAAGACTTCAATTATCTGGAAGTCCGGCATCTCTGGGAGGATGCCGTTGTGAACAAAGAAGGTATACATATCCGGGGGATGTGTTACAAAGCCCTGATAGTCGAAGAACCGTTCTCAATACCAAAAGAGGCCCAATCAGCATTGCAAACTCTGGAGCATGCCGGGCACCTGATTAAATTTAACGGCAATATCAAATCCGACAGTCTGCTTGCCGCAATAAACCATTTGTTGCCGGATGACTTTTTGGCTTCTCCGCATAATCCGGATTTGCGCTACCGGCATGTGCTTAAAAACGGCATCGATTATTATCTGCTGACAAACGAGGGGAAGCATGATGCCGTCTTCACGCCTGAGTTTGGGATACGGGGCGAAATGAGAGTCTTGGACGCATTTGCTTGTATTTCAAAGGAATATCCACCGGGCGGAATATTGCAACTGGCTTCGATGCAAAGCTTAATCATAGAAGTTTCTTAACATAAACACAGGAGTTAATCGGAATGCAGTACAAACCAGACTGGGAAAAGGTTCGTAAACGGTATGAGGCCTTCTGGCACGGGGAGATTGTCGACAGGGCCCTCTTCTATATAGTCGCGCCAAAAACTGGCAGGAAAGCCATACCTGTTCCGGAGAATCCGGTAATTCGCTTTACCGACTCAGATTATCTGCTTGAGGCGGGGCTTGCCAATCTTGAAGGTACGTTCTGGGGCGCTGATTCAATACCCGTACTGGCGGGTACGCGCGGCTCATCCTATCCGGCATTCCTTCTCGGCGCCAAGGCGAGTTATGGAACGACCTTGTGGGTTGAGCATGTCTACGAATCGCTAGAAGCTCCAGAAGCCTCCTTTGAAATGGACTTTAACATTCCCGTACTCCGCAAAGACGAGGAGCACTTTAGGCGGATATGCCAGGCTGCCGAAGGAAAATGCTTCGTAAGGCCTCCTGAAAGCCTGCAAGGATTGGACTCGCTCTCCCATATACTCGGCCCGGAACAGCTCTGCCTCGAACTTGCCGAACCTAAGGTTAAGCTTATACGCTGCCTCCAGAGACTCGACACCGCCTGCGCAATCCTTTATGAACGCTTTCGCGACATCGCATTGGAATGCGGGGTTGACACGACAGGTTTTCTACCGTTATGGTCCCCAGGCCGCTACGGGGTCCTGCAATGCGACTTCATGGTGATGATTGGCAAAGAGCATTTCATAAAATACGGAATTCCGTCACTCCGCTCCTTCGCCTCCTGGCTTGATCACTGCCTCTTCCATCTCGACGGAGTGGAAGCGACGCATCATCTTGACTCCTTGCTGGAGTGCCCTGAGATTGACGGGATCCAGTGGCAGCCGGGCAACGACTGGGATGGTCCGGCAAAACTGGAGCCGTGGTTCCCGATGCTGCGGAAAATCCAGCAGGCCGGCAAAAAAATCTACGTCACCTGCGAAGGCCGCCAAGTAGAGACGGTCATGCGGGAGCTCTCGTCGAAAGGACTGTTCCTTACGAGTTCCGCAAACAGCGAGGATGAAGCTATCGTATTGGAAAAGACCGTTCGAAAGCTGACTCATGATTAATATCTTCTCCAATGCGTCGAAAAGGTGGCATTCCGGCAACTCCCAGCGGAGCTGCTTAGTTAAGATAAAAAAACAGAAGATTAAAGGAGTTTACTGTTTATGAATGCGAATCATAAAGACATTGGAATTCTGCGGGATCTTGCGAAGCGATATATGGAAATTTGCAAAACTCCTGAGCAGAAGACTAAACGCGATTTGTGGCGAAGTCACAACAGCTTTCAGAAGACTCCTGTTCTGATTTACATAAGGGCTTTCGGATGGGTGGAAATGCCCAACTCTAAATGTATCTGTGAGGACGCTTTTTTACGGAATTACGAGAATCAATTCCGGGAGGCCATTTTCAGGGCGTCGTTCAAGGATGATTTTATTTTTGAACCGTGGGTGACTGTGGGTGCATCATATAAATGCAGCGGGTGGGGGCTGGATGTCAACAGGTATTATACCTATGAAAAAAGTGAAACCCTTACCGCATATAAAATTGATTATCAATTGAGGGAATTGAGTGATTTTGCAAAAATGCGACTACCGTGGCATGAGATAGATGAACAGAAAACAGCTGAAAATAAAAAAATTATTGAGAATGCCGTCGGTGACATCATAACTGTCAATGTGGACCGTGCGCCGGCATACAGGATGTGGACCGGAGACATTTCAACCAGCCTAGGGTATTTGCGCGGCATTGAAAACATAATGATGGACATGTATGACAATCCGAAATGGCTGCACAAGGTTCTTGCATTTATGCGTGACGGGATATTAAGAACACATGAACAGGCGGAAAAGGCCGGTGACTGGGGATTTTGCGCGAATCAGAACCAGTCGATGCCTTATGCGGAGGAGCTGCATGATCCGGCTGCTAATAAAAATGGAGTCAATAGATCCCAGCTCTGGGCTTACATGGCTGCTCAGGAATACACGCTGATATCGCCGGAAATGCATGATGATTTTCTATTGCAGTATCAGCTTCCGATACTTGAAAATTTCGGACTTGTCGCATACGGCTGCTGTGAGGATCTGACCAGCAAGATAGACATATTGAGGAAAATTCCGAATCTCCGCAGGATTGCCGTCTCCCCGTTTGCGAATGTCGCAAAATGCGCCGAACAGATTGGTTCGGACTACATTGTCAGTTATCGTCCGAGTCCAGCGGATATGGTGTCTTATGGCTTTGACAATGACAGGATCAAAAAGATTATCTCCGAGGATCTTGAAGCGTTAAGACGCAACGGTTGCTGTTTTGATATTACGCTTAAGGATGTGGAAACTGTTCAGAGTGATCCAACCCGAATCAAACGATGGGTCGAGCTGGTGAGAGAACTTTCGGATAAAGAATGATTGTAGCAATGTCATTTTTTGCTTCGCAGGCGGAAGCAGGCGGGTGTGGTCTTATAGTGAACCTTGAAAGCCTTGATGAAGTAATCGGTGTTTTCGAAACCGCAGTTCTATGCGTTGCTGCCAGCCTGGGGAGTTTTATAATGGCAATTAGACAAGTGTCAATCGAGCAGCAATTAAAATACCAGAAAGCTGATATGAAAACAATTGTTATAGTGAAAGATATCTGAAATCATGAATATTCAGTGTTGCCCATATTGCCAGGCGATTATTTCAGATGCTGAAAAACGATGCCCCATATGCAGTGAGGATTTGAATCTGGCGTTCCTAGTCTGTTCCCATCCCGTCGTCGATATTCAGGTCGGCACCAAATGGAACCTCTACCCGAGGAATTATTCCATAGGTGGCGGCTTGTCTGATGACATAAGGATAGCTTCATCGGACGTGTCTGAGGGGGCCATGAAGCTGATCTATAAGGACGGCTACTTCAAGGTAGAGGCCGCATCGAGGGAGGACATAAGGAAGAAGGAACACTGCTGCTCACTCAGGATCGGAGGCGGTACATTCACGCTTCATTATTCTTCCGAAATGAAGATTTCCGAATACAGGCAGGCGGTGTTTCCGATTTCAAACATCGCGTTTTCGGCGTCGCGTCAGATCATGTCCATGCGGAAACTTCCGGAAATATACGGCAAGGTACTTGAGTCCGTACTCAGGATCAGTGGACTTGAGAAGGCGTATTATTTCTCGGTAAGCGCGGACAGGGAAGTGGCGATGGAGGCGATGCGTGCTTACAACAATATTGAAATGGACGAGCGATTCTGCGATTTCAGCGAGTCGGTAATCCATAAGGCACTTTCTGAGGAAGGGGACATCATATGCCTGGATCTGCACAATGGATGTGGTGCAACGATGTCTAATTCGATGGCGAGGATGCGGCTGAACAAGGTTCTATGCGTGCCGCTCAGGAATGTCGACGGCTTGCGTGTTGGAGCCGTATATGCCGATTCCCAGCGCTCCAGCTTTATTTCCCCGAAACTGTGCTATTTCAAACCACTCCTGAGGATCTTCGCCGATATTGCGGCCATGCGGATTTCGCAGCTCCAGGAGCTGGATAGAGTGAAAATATTAAAAAGTTAAAAAACATAAAAGTCTAGAGAGATTGAATTATGGAAATCAAGATTTACAAAAACAAGAATAATCTCGGCAGATATGCCGCTTGGAAAGTTGCTGGTTTCATTAAAGATGCAATTTCCAGGCAGGGATCTGCAAATATAATCCTGTCTGCCGGAGCAAGCCAGTATGAGATGCTTTCAGAGTTGGCGGAGGCTGATGTTGACTGGCAGAAAGTCACAGTATTCCATGTAGATGAGTATGTCGGAATACCTGCAGATCATCCATCGAGTTTTCGAAGGTTCCTCAAATCATATTTCGAGAGTAAGGTCAGCCTGAGGAAGATTCACTATATCAATGGTGACGCATTCAATCCAAAGCATGAATGCTGCCGGTTGAACAAGATTATTTCCAGAGTTGAAATTGATGTCGCTTGTCTCGGGATCGGAGAAAATGGCCATATTGGTTTCAACGAACCTCCAGCAGACTTCGAGACAGACAAACCATACATCATGGTTGATGTCGATGAGGAATTCCGGAAACAACAGCTCGGGGAGGAATGGTTCAAGAATATTGATGATGTCCCGAGAGAGGCCATTACGATGAGCATTCGACAGATTATTAAGAGCAAGGCGATTGTCTGCACTGTTCCAGATGAACGGAAGACCCAGGCTGTGAAGGATGTCGTGGAAGGAGAAGTGTCGGAGATGATTCCGGCATCAATCCTGAAGAAGCATAGGAACTGCTGGATGTTCTTAGATGAGGAATCTTCTTCGATGTTGACCACAGAACACACAGAAATTTAACCACGAAAAACACGAAGCACACGAAAAATAGAATCAAGAAAGAATGCTTGTTTCGCGCAGAGACGCAGCGAGCGCGGAGAAGAAGTTTTAGCCACAGACTTGCACGGATTATAAACGAATTGGGGAAGGAGTGGAATTCAGGATGTTTTCATACACGAAATCCAAACCGCGGGCTTTGGTTTCGTGTTCAAAAACAATTCCTTGCGCTTTGCGCACATTCTTCCGAAAGAATGTTTCCACTCCGGAATGAATTCGGATTGAAAGTGTTTTAAGGAAAAGAAATCTGATGAGCGAAGATGATAATTTCGAGGAAGAGTGTTCTATCTGCGGACGAGTTCTGACTATAGGCGTTGGTAGATTCAGGACCCCTGAACACGTTTATTGCGTGAAATGCTATTACGAGAGACATCCTTCTGTAAAAGAGGATGACAATATTCAGCATAATGGATAGGTTCAACGCACGTTGAACCATGGCAAAATAATGAACAATGCGTGACAGGCATTTTTATTCTCCGAACCTTTGCGAAGTTCGCAAGACCCGCACACAATCCTGGAATATTTTAGGATATTGCCGTTTTTTGGCTATTAATTTCCTGAAAACCGGTGTTTTCATAAACATGAAAGTGGCTAAAAACAGGAAATATTGAGGAAATCTAAGAAGGAAATGCCCCGAACGGTAAATTTTATATAAAAACATGGCAAAAATTCAAAATATTTACCGATCAGTAATATTTTGCTTGCCTTGATTTATTTTGACCACTGAGAATAACTTTGCGAAGTTCGCAAAATAACATGATTCCCCAGCTTACCGCACATCATCCTGATATAAATGTCTCATTGCGCATGTCACATATCAAGGACTTTCTTCAGTTCTTGAAGAGCTTGAACTCTTTTCTTGTCCGGCATTTTTCTTATGTTTATGAGCTTCCATTGGACAGCCGGCAACTTTTCGGCCACGTCAATGCCAAGAAGCTTCCAGTTTGGATTTCCAGCCTTGAATGACAGGAAAAATTCCTTGTCAGTATCGGTAAGAAGACTGCGGATTTTAGCGATAAGCTGGGATCTTGCCTCATATAGTTCGTCAAGAGGTATTGGATCCACAGTCATTCCCGAGAAATCCGTATTATAGACGCGGGAAAGATCTTTTAGGCAGGGATTCAGAAGTTCCGACATCGGCCTGTTATGACTGATAAGGTAGACCTTGAACGCCTTGAAGATGTCAGCGGTAATTCCTTCATTTTTCAATAGGTATAGGATATCAAAAAGATCCCGTGGATGTTGCCGGTCGAGAGCTGCGCAGATTTTTCCTGCGTAGAGGTCAGGCAGGGAAACTATTTTAGCTTCTGCATATCCCAGAAGTTCTTTTACCTTTTCAGAGACTTCTTTCCTTTCAGAAGGGAATACGACACCGCGAATAATCGGACTTGCTTCAATTTTAATCTTTGCAGTTTCTAGGGCAAGAATAATTTTCATCATCTTTCCTGTACCCTCAAGCGGACGGAACTCTGACTCGAGTCCCTTAATTCGGCTCAGGACTTTTTCAGATATTGCCTTCAGTTCCAGGTCGATAGTTTTCAGAGAAACTTCACGCTCCCGAATAGGAAGATAAACAAGGTCGATATCCACTGAAAGCCGTGGCATATCGCGGATGAAAAGATTTATGGCTGTTCCTCCTTTGATCGCAAAGCATTCCTTTTCGGCTATGAACGGCAGTATGCGGACCAGAAGTTCCGCCTGTTTGAAATATTGATTGTTGCGGTCAAACATTGAATTCCTCCGGTACTGTTACTCCATATTTTTTATTCAGTCTGCCACCACGGACAACCATCCGCTTCCCGGTTCCGAGCTCAAGGCGGTCAGGCTGCAGTTTTTTGAACCACTGATGTCCGGAACGCTCAGCCATGAGCAGGAATAGCCGTTTCACCTTGATGTTGCCACATTCCTCCAGCAATTGTTCGAGTAACTGGGGACGCAGGGATGTCAGACCTTCCAGCAGTTCATATGCGTGCTTGAATGAAGATTCATCTTCAACGTCTGACAAAAGCTCCAGAAATGCCCTTTCCTTGCTGGAACATCTCATTGTCTGCTGAAAGCCGGACACAGGCAATTCAACAAAACCTGTGTTTTTCCCGCTAAAAAGCGTTCTCCTGTGGATTTGAAACTCGGCAAGAGAATAAAGTTTTTTCAACCATAACGGCAAATTCTGATTGCTCCATACGCTGACCTGATCCTTTGTTCCAAGCTGAATATATTGTATGGAACCCTGAAGCCCAAGGGATGTTTTTCCTCCGACATGGCATTGGAGTCCGCATACAGACTGCAATGACAGAATGCAACTCTGCCAGGTTAATGCTGACAGTTTCCGGACATAAACACCACGTGCAGGACTATGCAGCCATCCATGCCGGAGATATATCTGGATAAGCTGCCTGGAGCAGCCTATCTGCTTGTTCAGCCATTTCCTGGTTACAGGCAGACCTTCTGGAACTTCCTCGACCAGCCGGTTTAATATTTTCTTTCTAAGCATATTTAAGATATACAAATCCCTTATATTATAAACCATGTTGCATCTGAAACTAGTTTAAAATAAGCACGCATAGTAAATTTACAATATGCAAATCGAATAAATAATAAACTGCCGGGCGCAAGCATATTTTCAATATTATTTAAGTTTCAATATTATTGAAACATGACAAATATTGAAATACAGCCTCATTTTATGATATCCATATCTCGTACGTTGTTCATTATCTGCGACTGTTCGCGTTTCGTGAACAGTCAGATAATATGAACACGGACATCTTCCTGGGATGGGAAAAAGAACAATTTGAGTTCAAATTCCTGCAATTTGCGAAGTTCGCAAATGTAGGGAACCTTTAAAATTGACTTATGGCGCGCCACCGTCCTCCGGTAGCGGACGGATAGGCGCTTACGTCGTCGCTTGGAAGCCATAGGCGAACAAGACGGCGAGACAAGAGGAGCAGATGTCCAGGAGCAGCCCTAAAATGGGCTGTGACTGGCTCTGCGACAACTTGTCTGTTGCCCTGTTACTCGTCTCCCAGGCGAAGTGTGAAGCTCATCAGAGCGAGCACTAATGCCGATATCCATAAGAATCTATTGCTCTTCGATTTCATTTTATTACTAAAAAGGCCTTTATTGCTGCGCATTAATAAAGCGTTAACCATGCATAAAGCAGAGCGCGCCGGGCTGCATCAGCAGCCAGAGATGGAGCATGCTGCGCGCGTGACATCCTGCGGATGTCGCCAAGCGCAGAAGAGCATGAGCGATGTGATAGGCGCGGCTATCGCGGAGCGAAATGCTCTGGGGAGCAAGCTCCCCTCATGATGCGGAGTTCTCAATTGCGTTAGCAATCGGCGCGCGGGGACTGTCGGGAAAGGGCGTTGGATGCCAATAGACCTGTTCCATGTCTTGCTCTTCATGTAAAGTGAAAAAGTCCACAATGGGGGAGGTTAGGAGGGGGGCCCTCCTGTTGGAGGTTAAAGAAGTCGTTGGTCGACAGTCGTCAGTAAAATGAAGATGGGTAGTCAATAATCCGGGATGTGGAGATAAATCCAGATTTTGACTCTCATAAGGAATCTGTAATGCCATTTGTCACGGCAGATGACCTGGGAATTTACAGCAATGACAGTTCCTGAATAGAACCTTGAATCAATGATCTTGACAACGGAATATGAGCCATTGTAAAGGA